>DASQEG010000568.1:0-16157 GCA_035633775.1 Bryobacteraceae bacterium | reverse complement strand
TTGAATGTTGTCGGCTCCGCTCGCTGTGCGGTTTGCAGCCACCCTCCATACCGCCCCGTAATGCTCTCCTGGCGGCACAACTCTTCGGTTGTGCCGGCGCACGCCAGCCCGGTGAAAGCAAGCGCGACTCCCATCAGTCTGAACGTCGCGCCTACAAGTCGGCCACATCGCTGCTGCGCCATAGCCACCCATAATACTGTGCTCGTTGCGCAGTATTCTTCTTTGAGACGACACAATCAGGAATGTGAAATCGTGAAATGTCGGAACGTTCGTCGTGGAGAACTACAGGCGACACTTGTTTTAACCGTTAAGCTGCGAATTTGCAGAAATGTCTTAAGGATTCTGAGGAGGATCTACACCGCCGAGTGCGGCTGCCAGAGAGTAATACGCAAACACGACCGGCACGATCAACACGGCCGGGATCCAAAGCCACCATCGACCAACGAGTGAGCTGTACTGCTGCAGACTGCCCAGCATCAGCCCCCAGCTGACGGCAGGCTCATTCACTCCCAGCCCGAGAAAAGACATTGTAATCTCGGCCAGGATGTACTGAGGGATTAGAAGCGCCGCTTGCGTTCCCAGCACACCACGAGCCTGGGGCAGGACGTGCCTGCGCAGCAAGTACCAGTTCGAAGCGCCAAACCCACGTGCAGCCAAAACATACTCACGCTCCCGCGCTGACAGTATCACGCCGCGAACAAGGCGTGCTGGCCTCGCCCAGCCAATTGCACCAAGCAGGCAAACAATGACGAGAAATGAGTGCCCGGGGTCCAGATTGAGCGGCAGGATCGCACGAACTCCGAGCAGCAGATAAAACCACGGGAGTGCGAGGAAAAGCTCCGCAACGGACATCAGAATGTCATCGGCGAGTCTGCCAGACATGCCGGAGATTGCCCCTAGGCAAGCGCCGATGGCGAGCGCCAGGAGAGCTGCCAGAGGCCCTGAGGACAACGAGATTTGCGCTCCCCAAAGAAATCGGGAAAACTGGTCTCGCCCGTAGTCGTCCGAGCCCATCAGCAAGACTACGTCCGGCTCATCGACCCCAAACAGGTGCAGACGCGAAGACCAGAGTCCTGCAATCTGATACGAATCGCCCTGCACCAGAAAGTGAATTGGCACGGCACGGCCGCTTCCTGGCAAGTGGACTAACGGTCGAAGATGGAATCGTCCTTCGGAGTCGAAAAAGTGCAAATCTGTTGGTGGCGCGAATGGAACATCACGATTTTGACGATTAGGCGCATACGGGGCGAAAAATCCGGCACACAGAACGACCATGTGCGCCGCTGCCAGCGCAGCTAAGGGCATCAGGATGGCTGGTCGCATGCAGCACCATCGTGCATACTCATGAAGTCGTCACTTCCGATCGTGACGGATTCGTGGATCGAGCGCGTACAAAAGGATGTCCGCGATCAGATTCCCAGCGATGAGAAAAAGGGAAGAAAGGAGAATGGCCCCTGCAACAGCCAGCAGATCGCGCTGCATGAGCGCCTGGAACAGCAGGTGACCCAGTCCCGGCCAGCCGACGACTGCCTCCACCACCAGACTGGAACTAAGCAACGAGCCAACCGACAGGCCGAGGAGCGAAATCATGGGATTAGCTGCGGCAGGCATAGCATGACGGATCATGATTCGCGTATGAGGAATGCCGTTCATGACAGCAAACCGTACGAACGGCGACCTCATTGCCTCAATCAGCGCTGATCGTGTATGCAGCAGCAGCGTGGGAAGCGAGCCTAAAGCCAGCGCTGCGACAGGAACACTGAGATGCAGGATCAAGTCCGCCGTCTTTCCCGGTAGCGTCATCTGGCTGAACTGCGGAGAACTCATTCCTCCAGCAGGCAAGATCCCGGAGTTCGCTGCAAGAGCGAGCAAAGCGAGCAGAACAACCAGGTCGGGAAAGCTGAGAAGCACGGATGTCAGGGAGGTTGCAAGCAGATGGCGCCATCGTCCGCCACCCACTGTCCAGAGAGCAAACGGTACCGCGATCGCCCACGCGCATAGAGCTGCTGAACTCGTAAGGATCAGAGTATTGAGCGCACGACCGAACAGCAAAGGACCGAGTGGGATGTTATACGCAACGGAGTAACCCCACTCGCCCTTAGCAATGGACATTAGCCAGCGCCCATACCGTATCGCCATTGGCTCGTGCAGGCTGTGCTGTTTGCGAAGCTCCGCGATCGTTTCTCTTGAAACAGCGGGGTCCATGCGCAACTCGTCGTAATAGTCTCCAGGTACCAGTTGAAAAAGACAGAACGAAAGGGCGGAGACTGCAAGCAAGAGAATACTCGCACGAAAGAGACGCCGGCCCAGGTAGCGAGTCATGTACCGATCCTGAGTTGGGCCACTGCTGCGAGCAGATCGCGTGTGTGGGGGTGCTGGGGATCGTGTAACACTCGCTCCGCCGGTCCTTGTTCTACAACGCGCCCGCCGTGCATGACAGCGATACTGTCTGCCACGTGCGCAGTCAAGGGAAGATCATGTGAGATGAAGATGTAGGTCATCGAACGCGAGGCCTGCAGTTCAAGCAGAAGGTTGACCAGTTGCGCTTGAATCAGCAGGTCCAGGCCGGTGAGTGCCTCATCAAGGACAAGCACTCTCGGCGACAGCGTGAGCGCTCTGGCTATGGCGAGGCGCTGGCGCTCTCCACCGCTGAATTCGGTGCATCTGCGATTCGCAGCTTCCCGAGGGAGCCCGACGCTCTCCATCATCCTGAGTCCGAGTTCGCGCCCTTCCTTCTTGCTGACACTACGTGCGATAGTGACAGGCTCCGTTACAACCTGAATCGCAGAGAACCGAGGATTCAGAGTTGCAGCTGACTGCTGAAAGATGAGTTGAATGTGACGCCGAGCCGTGATCAGTTGGGGTGCGGGCAAGCCGAGGAGGTTCTGCCCGTCGAACCAGATCTGGCCGAAATCGGGCAACTCGAGGCATGCGAGGCACCGGGCGAGCGTCGACTTGCCGGCTCCCGATCGCCCCACGATTCCGAGGGTTTCCCCTAAACCGACCGACACGCTCACACTCTGAAGAGCAGGGACTGCGGAACCTTCGCGTGCTGACATCCAGCGTTGGCGTCTGAAGACCTTGGTGAGGTTCGTCGCCCTGAGAAGATCCTGACCCTTACTCATATTTAAGGCAGCGCACTTGCTGCAGATTCTCCCGAATAGCAAGAGGCGGCTTCTGCCGGGAACAGGCCATCATACGGTCCGGGCACCGCGGCTCAAATGCGCATGCGGCTTCAGAAGGTTTCGGAGTTCCCGGATATGGAGCCAGAGCAGGCAGGTGCTTTCTCTGGCCAACTCTTCCCGGAAACGGCGGAACGGAGCGAAGCAGTGCGTCGGTGTACGGATGCAGCGGGTGGCGAGCGATTGCTTCAAAGGCACCCTCTTCAACGATTTGGCCGTGGTACATGACGAGAACACGATCAGCCAGGGCCGACAGGACTGAAGGGTTATGAGTGATCAGGAGAACGGCGCCCCCGAGCCGGTCACGAAAGCTCCTGATCATCTCTAACCATTGGCTCTGCAGCACAACGTCAAGAGATGACGAAGGTTCGTCCGCGATCAGCAGCGCAGGCTCGCATGCAATTGCTTGCGCGATGATCAGTCTCTGCCGCTCGCCGCCGCTCAATTCGTGTGGATAAGCTGCGAGCAAGCGTGGGCTGCTCATCTCCAATTCGGCAAGTACTTTGCGGGCTTCTTCCCGACGTTGTCCGAGACCCAGGGTCCGATGAGCACGAATAACCTCCTCAACCTGACCGAGGGTGCGGATGTATGGATTGGCCGCCAGGTCAGCTTCTTGCGGAAGCATTGCGACCTCTCGGCCCCGGAAGGCTCGCAACTCGCGTTCGCTCAGACCCAGCACATCGCGGCCACGGAAGCTGATCGAGCCACGAACTACACGGCCATGCGGCGGAAGGAGTCGCAGGACGGCGAGACCAACAGTGGTCTTGCCTGCCCCTGATTCGCCGACGATCCCCACGATTTCTCCCGGGTGGATATCGAAGCTGATGTCGTTCAGTGCTGCCGAACCGCCGGCGTATTCCACAGTCAGATCTCGCACCTCGAGCAGCCGGTGCGCTGTTCGACTGGCGGTCATAGGAGCAGTCTTCCGCAGATACGCACACACAAATCTTAAGATGACTCACAACCTCCATCAGACTAAAGGATGCTGGGTCACTCGCAAAGGCTGGGCAGATAGTCGCATAAACCGGATCGCATCCCGAATATTGCCGATCATTCCTGAACTGTAGCGAGCGGGGCCAGCCGGTAATTGACTGCGAACACTTCATCCGGCGCGGCGGTATGCCGGTGCAGGTTCTGACGGACGTGAGCGATGCCCGAGCGGCCATCGCAGCCGTGGGTGCAACCCGCTGCCGGCAGACAGACTTCACTGCGCCAACTCAGAAAAGCAGCCTCATGCCGAGCTGAATGAGCCGGGGCGGGCGGGCGCTGCTGATCAATCCGAACGTCGGCGACGCAACCCCGGAGTTCGGCTGACCGAACTGCGCATGATTGAAGGCATTGAAGAACTCGCCCCGCAACTGCAGGCGGCTGCCCTCGCCCAGCGGCAACGGCCAGTTCTTCTCAAGACCAATGTCCCAATTGTTGACGCCGGGGCCATAGAGCACATTCCTCGCCGCATTCCCGTAATACCCGGCCGGAGGAGCGGCAAAACAATTCGTATCAAACCATTTCAATCCGTTCGTGCGCAGGTTATCCTGGAGTTCATCACTCCGCCCGTGACAGAGCCGGTTTGCCCTGTGTGTGATGTTGTTGAAACCCGTTGTGTTTGGAGCGGTGACATCAAACGGTTGCCCGGTTGCAAACGTTCCGATGCCGGTGATGACCCAGTTTCCTGCGACTGCTTCCAGCGCAGGGTGCATCTGCCTGCCGAAGGTTCGTCCGCGCCCGAACGGAAGATTGTAGATCACGCTTGCGACTGCGCGATGCTTCACATCAAAAGACGCTGCGGCTCTGTCACAAGCGCGGCAGCTCGCAACCTGAGAGTCGTTGGCGCCACCCTGGAAGTGGTCATTGATGGCTTTGCCGAAGGTGTACTCAAAACGGAAATCAAGCCCCCCGACTGACTGGTGATGATACCTGGCGATGAACGCGTTGTAAGAAGAGTTGCCGTTGAAATCGGCCGTAAGCAGGCTGCTGTATCGGGGATACGGACGTGTCGCCGGATCACAGCGCAGATCCGGGCCAACCCGGCACTGATTTCCTTCGTATCTGTGCTGCTGGTTATGGCCCGATGCGCCCATGTAGACGACCTCGAATAGATCGCCGGGCCTGACTGAATGCTGAACGGAGAAGTTCCATTGATTGACGTATGGCGTCCGATTGCTCTCGCGAAGAATGAACGCAGTGGTTCCGTTTGGCAGCTGTGACGCATAGGTGGAGTCCAGGGCCAGCGTTGGAGGCGCCGAGAATATGTTTTGGCCGAGAACGAACTGCGGCACTGGATTGGTGTTTGGGTTGTTCGCCGTCACAGGGGTATTGAACGGCGGAGCCACCATCGCAAACTGAGCCTCAATGAGCTTGGTGTCCGCATAGAAGGTACCAGCACCCGCACGGATCACTGTGTTCGTTAGCAGTGCAGGACGCCATGCGAACCCGAGCCGAGGGGTGAAGTTTTTCCAGTTCGTTGTCAACACTCGGGGATCGACTTCTCCCAGCGCCGCATAGCGCAACAGCCCTGTGCTTTCATCGAGCGCGTGGGGCAACTGAGCGGCCCAGCCGACCGGTTCCGGAACAGTGGACAGAAACCATGCGATGCCGTAATTCAGGGTGAAATTCCGAGTGACCTTCCAGGTGTCCTGCAGATACGGATTGAATTGCGTGAACCGGTAGGGGATCAGGGGCAAGCCGATCATTTGCGCAGTGGCAGGCACTCCAAGCAGGAAGTCCGCAAAAGAGTTGCCCGTCCGGGCCTGAGGCACGAGCTGGCCTTGAGCATTGGGCGCGAGCTGCGCGGTGAACTGCGGCTGGAACGTCAGATTGCCCACCGCGCTTGCGTTTGCGTTTTGCTGCCAGGTGCGGCGGTGCCGCAGGCTCGCACCGAACTGATAGCTGTGTGTGCCACGACTGAGGTACAGGCCATCATCCAGCTGGTAGCTGTTGTCGATATTGCCGATGTTTCCGGCGGCTCGCCCAAAACCGGAATACCCCTGCAGGCTGACTCCCGATATCCCGCGCGGATCAAGTGTGTTCGTGATGCCGAGGTCTGGGAGGATGCTGCCCAGAGTGCTTCCCTCATTGGCTGTGAAAACCGAGTTTCTGACGAAGCCTGCTCTGAGGTTGTTAATCAGCGCAGGGGTGAGAGTCCAGGTGTGCTGCACGGTGGCGTAATCGGTTTCGAGCGGGAACAGAGAACCCGAATAGGCAGTCAGTCCTGGCGCGACGATCGTGCCCCGCTGGCGGATATATTGCGCAAAGGCCGTCTGCGTACTTGAAAGGGAATGGTCGACGCGTACGCTGTACTGGTCGTCATCATTTCTCCGCCTGGGATTCGCGAAGACGTTGTTTGGAACTTGCGAGACGCTGCTGCCCGGCAGGTAATAAGCGAGCAGACTCTGAGACACGGGATTGATTCTGTTGGCCGGAATCACATTTCCAGGGAACGGCTGGCGTGTGCGCGTTTCCGGGTTGTAAGTCGCCGGGTCGTAAATGGTCTCGCTTATTGCCCGGAAGTCGCCGCTGAACATCGCCGCAGTCGGTGTATACCCCGCGCTGGAAAAGGCGGTGATCTCACGCAGGCCCTCGAAATGACCAAAGAACCAGGTTCGGTCGGTTCGCAGAGGTCCGCTGAAAGATCCTCCGAACTGGTTACGGTGCAGCTTTTCCGGTCCCGGCGCGAAGAAGTTCCTCGCATCGAGCTTCTCGTTCCGGAAAAACTCGAACAACTCGCCGTGAAAACGGTTTGCGCCCGAACGTGTTGTCAGGTTGACGAGTCCCGGATTCGGGCCCTGATCGGGCATAAAGAAGCTCATCTGAACTTTGAACTGGTCTATAGCGGCAGGCGAGATATTGAGTGCTGATTCACCCAGACGTCCACCCCGGGTGGCGATGCCGTTGATGAGGTAACCGGTGGAACTGCCGACGTTGCCGCCGAGGATCACCGCGTTATCCGAGCGTCCGGTCTGTCCGCCGATCGCGTCGCTCCGGCCCGTAGGGCTGACGGCGCCACCGGACAAGAGAGCCAGCTGGAGAAAGTTCCGACCATTCAGCGGGAGCTCCTGGACGCGCGCGCTGTTAACGACGGTTCCGATCGCGTTCGACTCGGTCTCGAGTTGGGGGAGTGTGTCGGCCGCAACTGTGAGGACGGTGGTCACCTGCCCCGGCCTCAGCTCAACATCGTAATTCGCACGTTGTCCGACTTCGAGCGAGATGTTGCGGAACTCCTGAGCCGCGAAACCCTCGCGGCTTACACGAAGCGTGTACAAAGCCGGCGTTAAGGCGGGGAACAGAAACGCCCCATCCTCATTGGTGCGGGTTGTGCGGATGAGTCCTCTCGCGACGTCGTTGAGTTCGGCCACGACGTCAGGCACACCTGCTCCACTCGCGTCGCGAACGGTCCCGGCGAGGACGGCGGCGCCACCGGTTTGTGCCAGTGAAGGGAAGGCGAGCAGGAGCACGACGAGCGAGCAAAAACCAAGGCGCAGGAACGCCGAATCTCTGAAGCGCTGCATGGGTAAACTACAGTATGTCGATTCCGCAGCACCGCTTCAAGCGCCCGGCTGCCGAGAACGTCGTACGGAGCGCAAAATGGACCGCAGAACCTTTCTGAAGAGCGCAGCCGCCTCTGCCGCGACGCCCCTGTTCAGCCAACCGGGCCGACGCCGGCCGAACATCGTGGTGATTCTGGCAGACGATATGGGCTATTCCGATGCGGGTTGCTATGGCGGCGACATCGACACGCCGAACCTGGACGCACTGGCGGCGAATGGCTTGCGTTTCACTAACGCGTACTCCACGGCTCGATGCGGCCCATCGCGCAACTGTTTGCTGACCGGGTATTACGCCCAGCAGACTGCAGCGGACGTGATGACGCCCGGTAATGTCCCCGCCTGGACGCGGTATCTTCCCGAGTATCTGAAGCCGTACGGGTATCATTCCTATCATTCAGGCAAGTGGCATATAAAGTGCACCGCGCTGGAAGGCGCAGGCTTTCAGGACTCCTACATGCTGCTGGACGAGAACCGGTACTTCGCACCACGGCTGCAGCATCTGAACGAAAGCCCGCTGCCCGAGGTGAAGCCAGGGGACGGCTTCTACGTGACCAAGTCGATCGCCCAGCACGGTGTTCAGTTCTTAAAGCAGCATGCGGCGAATCATGCTGAGGATCCTTTCTTTCTTTATCTGGCATTCACGTCGCCGCATTTTCCGCTGCACGCGCTGCCCGAAGACATCGCTCGATACGAAGGCCGCTTCAGTGAGGGCTGGGATGCCGTGCGGGAAAAGCGCTCCTCGCGAATGCGGCGCATGGGCCTGGTGAATTGTGAGCTTTCCCCGATGGAACCGCAGGAGCGTCCGCGCTGGAGTACCCCCGATCCGGAGCTTTCCGAGAAGATAGGGGCAGGTGAGGTGACGCGCGCGGTGCCGTGGTCTACGCTGACACCGGAGCAGAAGGCCTTCCAGCGCAAAAAGATGGCCATTCACGCGGCAATGATCAGTCGCATGGATGCCGAGATCGGGTCGGTTGTCGAGCAGTTACGCGCGATGAAGCAACTGGACAACACAGTAATTCTGTTTCTTTCCGACAACGGCGCGAGCGCGGAGCAGATCATCCGGGGCGATGGACATGACTCTGCGGCGTCTGCGGGCTCGGCTGGCTCGTATCTTTGCCTTGGCCCGGGCTGGGCAAGTGCGGCCAATACGCCGTTCCGCCTGCACAAATCGTACCTGCACGAGGGTGGCATCGCGTCGCCTCTGATTGTTCACTGGCCGGCAGGAATTCGAGAGAAAGGTGGCATGCGGCACGATGCATGTCATTTCATCGATGTTTTGCCAACAGTTCTTACGCTCGCCGGAGGCGACCCGATGACTGCTGCGCAAACCGGTGCTCCCGCGCTGTCGGGAAAGAGCCTTGTGCCGGCGTTTGGCAATGAACGGATCCGCCGCGAGTTTCTGTACTTTAATCACTCGAATAACCGCGCGATTCGGTCCGGGGACTGGAAGCTTGTGGCTCTCGGGGAGAACGGGCCGTGGGAGTTGTATAACGTGGCGCGTGACCGAAGCGAGCAGCACAACCTGATCGCCAGCCATCGGGACAGGGCGGAAAGGCTGGCGCAGCTATGGAGTGATCGCGATAAGGACTTCGTTCGGGTGCGGGAGTCTGCGCCGCCGTCGACAAAGCCTCTGTTGAAGAGACTCAGCTGGTAGTTTGCAGCTTGCTCCCGAACGCGAGCGCGCGGGTGATTCAGAAGCGGAAGCCTTACTGATACCGCCCAGTCTTCCCACGCTATTGCTTTTCATCGCCGAAAGCGCCCGGTGCGACGATAGTCGCTGAAGCGCTGAAGTTGCCTGCACCAGTGACGCAGAGCTTCTAGCGAGTCCTCGAATTCGAGGCAAAGATCCAGGTCCGCGGGAGAAAGGTCCGTTCTCGCCATGGGCGACCAAGGCACGTGAGTTTGGGGGTCAGGAGAGTTGACACGCCGCTCTCCGGAGCACGAGTGAGATTACGACCAATCCCGGGGCAACCCGGCTGCGAGCGCTGATTCCGGACTCGTCGACGCCGATCGGAAATTCGGCCCAAATTACTTCCGAGAAACCTGCGACCGAATGGCACAAGGCGCCCCCACGTGAACCTCGACGCGAACCCGATCACCCCCTGCGACTGTCCGCGGGACCCTCGAGTCTCAGAACATGTATTTCAACGCCAGCTGAATGCTGCGCGGGGAGTTCGCCTGACTTCCGATCCGGCCGAAGTTTGCCGGAGCATTGATGTTCGAACCAGGACTTCCGAAGACAACACGATTCAACACGTTGAACGCCTCCGCACGGAACTGCAGCCGATGGCCCTCTACGATGGCAATGTCTTTCAGGACGCTGAAATCCTCATTGATGAAGGGAAATGTCCGAATGTCGCCATAATTTGCCGCGGCGTTGCCGAAGGTAAAGGCCGCAGGCTGGGAGAATGCAGCCACATTCAGGTACAGATCACTGCTCTGGTCGAAATCAGATCCACTGACGCCGGTCAATGGATTCACCCCGGGTACCCGGTTCGGGCGGTTGCCCCCATTGAAAATCGGGAGGTTCGGCCCTCCGGAAATCCCGATTGGAGTGCCCGAGGAATAGCGAAAGATTCCGTTGAGCATCCATCCGCCGACGAGGGCATTCACCAGCCCGCGTGACTCGCCGAGAAACTGCCTGCCGCGCCCCACAGGCAGTTCGTATCCACCCGAGAAGATGAAGATGTGCGGCTGATCGAAAGCAGAAAGCCGCTTCTCCAGACCCGGATTGCGCGTATCGAGAGGCCTCGAGTTGGCCGCATCATCTCCCAGGCCCGAGTAACCGCCGCCCCACACGACGTTCTTTGACAGCGTGTAAGCGATCAGGAAAGACGCGCCGTTGGAGTAGCGCTTCTGCGTCCGTACCTGAAGCGAGTGATACGTGCTCCAGCCCGTCGGCTGAAAATAGTTGTTGATGTTGGCGAACTGCGGATACGGACGCAACGCCTGGGCGACAGATACTGTGAAGCTCTCGAATGGCTTCTGTATGCCGGCAGCAATCGCCGCAGGTGAGTTGATGTCCGCGTTCAGCAAATTGCCCAGTGAAAGGTACTGCACGTCGAGCTGATTGAGGTTCTCCAAACCCGAAGGCAGGTTCACCCCACGCTGCCCGACATAACCCGCATCGAGCAGAATCTGTCCCGGAAGCTCCCGCTGGATGTTGAAGGTCCAGCTGTTCACGTATCCGGGTTTTCCGGCTCCCGGATTCATGAAGTCAATCGTCGCGCCGTTCATCAGTGACGGGTTTGTGTTCGGCAAACTCACCTGCGTCGAGGGCACTCCCTCATCGAGAACAAAGGCTGGAAGGCGGTTGCCGGTCAACTGAGGGAAGGATTGGTCGAACGAAAATCCGTGCGAGAAGAACCGGGCGGCTCGCCCAATGCTGGTCGCGTTGGTGCCTGAATAGAAGATGCCGTACCCAGCCCGGACCACCGTTTTTGCCCCTAGCGTGTACGCCACGCCCACGCGCGGAGCAAACGCTTTATAGAAATTGTCCGTCAGCATTTCACCTTTCTCGATAAAGCGCAATGCACCGGGACGCCCTCCGGCGGCTGGATTCGGCGCATCGAGATCGAGTACGGAGTTGCGGCTCTCAACGTCACGCAGAACAGTCGGGATGTCATACCGTAGTCCCAGGGTGACGGTCAGTCTCGGAGTCACCTTCAGTACATCATCCACATAGAAGGCGTAGTACTCGCTCCGCATCCTGCGCGTGTCCGCTGGAAAGAATCGGTTGCCGGAACTCACCTGGCCCAGAAGGAAACTTGCCCAGCCGTTGCCGAGATTAGTGAAGTTGGGAGCGGTAAGGCTGGATGTGCTCAGCGGATCGAAGAAAAACTGGCCGCTCAGGTTGGTGGCCAGGTACTCGTTGTATTGAAAACGGCGGATGTCGGCGCCGAATTTCAACTGATGTATGCCCTTGATCCAGGTCAGATTGTAGATAAACGCGATGTTCCGCTTCTGCGTTGGGTCTACGGGCTGCTGGTTGGAGTTGCCAATCTCGAGGGCGCCGTAGTTGTTACGAATGTTGAATGTGGGAAACCCGGGCGATTCCGCGGGGATGCCGGGCAGGCGGATGATTTCATTGCCGCGTCGTGTATCCACCTGTCTCGTCGGGCCGGCAAATGTGTAGCCGAATGCAAAGTGCTGCAACAGAGTTGGCCGGACCGTGTGATGCCAGTTCACCCGATGGTTGTTGCCCGGTGTGTAGGCACGGAACAAGCGCCCGTACTCGCCACCTGCCGCGCCGAATACGCTGTTCACATCCTGATCGTTGACGGAGTCCCAGTAACTCCAGCTGAAGTGGTGCTTTTCACTAAGAATCTGATCCACCTTCAGCGACCAGATGTCGTCGCGGACAGGGTTTGCCGTCCGATTGACGTAGTTCAGCTGGTACCCAGGAAGGTCGGGAGCCGGTATCAGCGCGATGGCGTTTCTGGCTACGGCGCTGATGCGATCGGGGGGGATGATGTTGCCCGGAAAGGGAGTACGTGTGCCGTCCGGCTGCGTAGTTGCCGGATCGAAAATAGGGATCAGGTTTCCGGAATTGTCGCGATAGTTCGAGAAGTCGCCGCGACGGAAGGCTGCGTCGGGGACGCTGATCAGTGTTCCGTTGATCGGCGGCCCATTCCGCAGACCCGTGTAATTGAAGTTGAAGAACGTCCGATTGCGGCCATTGTAGATCTTCGGGAGTATAACGGGTCCGCCGATGTTGCCGCCATACTCGTTGAACCTGACAGGGGGGCGCACGCGCGGGAAGAATCCCCTGGCGTCCAGTTTGTCGTTACGGAGAAACTCAAACAAACCACCGTGGAACCGATTGGTACCGGACTTGAGTGTGTAGTTAATCACCCCAAGACCGCGTCCGAATTCTGCGGGAAACAGACTGTTCTGCACCTTGAACTCCTCCACAGCTTCGTACGGAGGAGATGTCTGCGCCAGAAAACCTACGGTGTCGGGCAACTGTGCGGAAACACCGTCAATCAACAGTTCCTGAGTGAAATTGGGACTTCCGTTGATGTTCTTCGACCATGGGATGCCGGTAACGCCTGGCGTCAGGAAGATGAACGTCTCTGGCTGGCGCCGTCCCGAGGCCGCTGTTGTCGCGGCACTTCCGCCAACCTGGATTGGCAGATCGAGAAGGGTCTTCCGGGAGAGGACTGTTCCTACCTCAGGCGAGGACGTCTGCAGCATGAGTGCATCGCCGGAAACCGTCACGGACTCCGTCACCTGCCCCAGAGACATCGAGATGTCGAGGCGCCCCGCCGTGGCGGTGAGGACGTCCAGAGACTCCTGCACGAACTTCTTGAAGCCAGCCTTTTCAGCCTCCAGCCGGTACGATCCCGGCGGCAGAGCCGTAAAGGAATATCCGGCTTCTGAACTGGTTGTGGTGAACGCCTGATTCGTAGCCACGTTGCGAAGCGTCAGCTGCACGTCCGGCAGGCTGGCTCCCGATTCGTCCCTTATGGATCCCGTTAACCCGCCGAGGTTCCCCTGCGCGTGTGCGACCTGCATGAGAGCGCAAAGTAAAAGCAGGACTGATCGTATATACACAGCTTCCTCCGGTTCCAGTACTTTTGTCTGACAGGGACAGGGCCGCAGTTTATCAGACGACTGCCCGCGCCGTGGACGTGTGCCTCACTGCCGGCTATTCCCGCGCATACAGGACAGACAGGCGCCGGAACTGGTGGAGCACCTCTCTGGCGCGTGTCTGATCGCCAGTGGCCGCCAGCACGCGGTAGAGGGAGTACAACGTGCTGGCATCCGTTGGTTCAAGCTGGGATGCCCGTGTCAGGGCCTGTGCCGCATCGGAGGGTCTGCCCACGTGAATCAGGCAGCGGGCGAGAGTGCGGAACGCGGAGGCCGGCGCTCCGGGCGTTTCCGCGGCTTGCTGGGCGAACGGAAGAGCTCGCTTAGGATCTGTCGACGTCAGCAGGAGGCGGGCCATGCCTATCCACGGCTCAGCGTACGCAGCATTCTTTGCGCTGACCAGTTTGATTGCAACCCGGTAGCGGGCCTCCGCCTCGGCAGGGCGAGCCTGGACTTCGTCGCAATAGCCCAGATGGTAGAGAGACCGGAAATCCTCCGGGTTCCGCTCCAGAGCCTGGCGAAAGTAATGCTCCGCAGTGTGCACTTCATCCCGCACGGAAGAGTAATAGCGGCCGAGGTAATACGCCGGAGCACCGTTGCCGCCGTCGGCGTGCTGGGCTTGCTTCATCGTGGCCTCGAAGAGGCGAAACTGCCGCGCGTCGGCGTATGCTAGCGCCAGATCGATCAGAACCGCAGGAGTCGGACTTGCCGCCTGCGCGATCCGAAGCGCACGAATTCGGCTGATCGCATCAGAGGCACCACGCTCCTGGCTGGTTACCGCAGGGACGAATAAGATAAAGAAGACGATGAATCTAGCTGCTGGCCTGCTCGCAACGGTCATGCTGGCACTGCTGCCCACCAGCAGCGTGGCACAACTGTTGCCGCCCATGCAAGCAAGCCAGCCTGAAGAGTTCGACATGTACGTGGCGATACTCGAGGCGCCGTCAGAAGCTGCGCGCGCAGAACTTGCCCGACGCTTCGAGCAGACGTGGCCGCAGTCTGAGTTGCTCGCTCACACGCTGTACCTGGAGGCGGAGGCACACAGAACGCTTGGCGACTCCAATGCGTCGCGTGCCGCGGCGGAGAAGGCCCTGGCTCTCGTCCGTGATCATTTGCCTGGTCTGGTGCTGCTCTCAGAACTCACAGGCAATGCCGCGGCGAATGAGAAGGAACTTCTACAAGCGGAGAACTACGCCCAAACCGGATTGGAGCTCCTGGAAAGGTTCCGAGCCCCCCGTAGTATTCCATTGCAGGAACTTGAGAGAGCCCGCAACGGAACACGGTCTCGCCTGCATGCCGCTCTTGGCCTCATTGCTTTTAAGCGAGGCCAACTGACGTCGGCCATCCGGGAGTTCGAAGCAGCAGAGGCATGCATGCCCAGAGAGGATCCGGTGATCCTCTACCGTCTGGCGAAGCTCTATCGTGAGTCGAATCAAATCCAAAGGTCAATCGCCACCTTTCAGCGGGTCATCAAACTGAGTGAGCCAACGCTGCAACGCCTCGCCAGAAGCGAGCTCCAGCAATTGCAGCAAAATCGGTGAATGGGTGCAGAGAGGGTCAGCCGATACGATCCTGACAGCGCGCAAGGTCGCCATTGAAGCGAATGGGCGGCACAGTGCAAGCGAGAGCCCTGCCTTCGGAGAACGTGCTATGCTGAACCGCTATGTAAATCCCCGGGGCGGGGATCTACATAGTTAAGCCGTTCGCGCTTGCGGGCTACTGACTCTGGGCCTGGTTGCTCTCTGCCGCCACAAGCCATGAGCCAGGCGAACAAAAGAGGGCGATCGGTCGAGGTTCGCGCCAACTACACAGTTCAGATACTGTTGATCAGGACCGTCCAATTTACATCGTCTTGTGGGATACCGCCGCTTTCGTCGAGGGGGATCGCAGGTGCGTCCGACTGCGACAAAGGCGGTGACGGCGAAAGATGCTCTCGCGGTGTTTGACAATGTCGCTGCAAACCCTGCATACGGCAAACCGAAGCCGGCGACCATGAACTCGGACAGACGCGCCAGTATCGAGTTGAAACTTGACGACTCCATCAAGGTGCCGTGACTCCTTCCAGTTCCGCAGGCGAATTTTGACCACATTGTTGCGACATCACGCCTGAATCCGCGAAGTCTCAACACCTGACGATCAATGTCCTGAAAACTTTTGCATCTCCACCTTCCCCCTCACATCTAGGGGAGCGGGGTGCTTCCCTGCCTCAGTTGTCAACTGCACAAATGCCGAAGCATACACATGAAAGCCTGCAAGGCAATATTGACTTGCTGGTGCTTAAGGCCCTTGCCAGACAGGGCGCGATGCACGGATACGGCATCACGACCTATATACAGCAAGTCAGCAAAGACTGTCTTCGCATCGAAGAAGGATCACTCTACCCGGCGCTGCACCGCATGGCTCAGCAAGGGTGGATTGCCTCCGAATGGGGACTTTCCGAGAACAATCGGCGAGCCAGGTACTACGCAATCACGGAAAAGGGTCAGCAGCAACTTGCGCTGCAAGAGAAGCGCTGTGGAGAGCTGGCAGCCGCTGTGTCGCAGTTCCTGCGCTTTGCCTGAGGGTCTCCATGCCATTACTAAATCGCATATTGAACGTGTTTCGCACCCGGGGTGTCGAAGATGATTTGCGGGAGGAAATTGAGTTTCATCTCGCCGCGCGCACAGAGTACTACGTTCGCGAAGGACTGAACGTTCGCAATGCGCGTGAGCGCGCCAGACGCGAGTTCGGGAGCAGCACGGCCGTCGTGGAACGTGCTCGGGACGCCAATATCGCCGTTTGGCTTGAAGGCATGTTGCAGGATATTGGCTATGCGGGGCGCCAGATCCGCCGCAGT
>DASQEG010000567.1:0-7950 GCA_035633775.1 Bryobacteraceae bacterium | reverse complement strand
CGTTGGAGCAGCGCTTCGCCCCGCTTTCGGAAATGCCGCGATTCCGGTCCGTAGTGGCGCAGTGCAAAGCGCGCAGAGGTGGGAGAGGTGCCGGTGCAAACTCCGGATCCGTTCGGCTCGGCCGCCGTCAGCAGGTGCTGCCGCTGCGCTTTGGCAAGGCCCATGTAGCGGCACCGCGGCATTCCCCACCGTCGTATGGCTTGCGCGTGCGTGCCTTCGACTCGGCGTCCGGCCGCATATCGCTGCCGGAACTCATCGCGGCCTCCGCAGCTACTTCGCAGCCGCCGCCGCGGGAGCCGAAGGTGGACCTGCAGCCGAGGCCGGGGCTCCCGCGGGAGGAGTCGGTGGACCTGTCGGGAAGTATCCCCGGCGTGTCCGGATCTTTACCCCCGGCAACGCCGGCACGTCCACGCGTATGTTCCGGAAGACCTTTTCAGTATCGACGTCCTGAGGCGTGTACCGAATGATGTACTGCGTCGTCACTTCGCCGGCGACATTGGCAATCGCGCGAAACATCCCTTGTGCGATCTGTGACGCATAAGCACCGGTGCCCACCGACATCGCGTAGTTGCCCGCGTCCGAGGGCTTTTCCAGATACCCAATTACGTCCTTGTAGACATTCTCGAGCGGGTACTCCACCCGGCCGCCGGTCTCTTCCGCCAGCCGACGCAGGTTCTTGTCTCCTTCGGCAGTGAAGCCGAACGACATGGTGCTTACGCCGTAGACGGTCACCAGGTTGCGCTGGGCGAGTTCCAGCACCTCCTGCAGCGACTTCTTGCTCGCCGTGTCATGCCCATCACCGATGACCACAATGATGCGCCGGGGCTCAATCGGCTCACCCTTCACCAGCTTCCGACTGGTGCATGCCATGTAGATTGCGTCATACAGCGCCGCGCCGCCTCCGGGTTTCAGCTTGCGGAGCTTCTCCAGCAGCTTCTCCGGATCGTGCGTCGTGTTTACCACCAGCTCAGCGTCCGTGCTGTAAGAGATCAGATACCCGCTGTACTTCGGGTCATTCGGCAACAGGTTTGAGATCAGCTCCTGTGCCGACTCCGAGTACGCCTTCCAGTGAATTCGGCTGGCGTTGCTGAGGTCGAGCAGGAACCCGATCACAACCGGCTGGTCGCGCTCCCGCGTGAAGAACTGGATCTGCTGTTCTTTGCCTTCGTCGAAAATCTTAAAGTCTTTCGCGTCGAGGTTGGATACGAACTTGCCGGTCTTCTCATCCACCACCGTCACCGGGACGATGACTTCAGTCGCCTGGGAGCGGAAGGGCTCCTGTGGGGCGGCAGCGGTGGTCTGAGCACCAGGCGCGACGAGGGAACACACGGACAGAACAGCGACAACACGGCCGAGCATTGCGGGTAACACCTCCCATCATGGTAACGTGACCGCCACCCGCGCGGCAGCACTTGCACGACCCGGCCGGACGCAGCGACGCTAGCGCTGTACGCGGCCCGAACCGCCGCCCTTCACCAGCCCCATTACCTCATCGAAAGTGAAGCGGTTGAAGTCACCCGGTATCGAATGCTTCAGGGCTGAGGCAGCAACCGCGTACTCCAGCTGTTCGGCCGACTTGTCGAGCATCTGCATGGCAAAAATGAGGCCGCCAGCGAACGAATCTCCGCCTCCAACCCGGTCGACGATGTGCGTAATGTCGTAACGCCGACTTACAGAAAACGTCACGCGGTCGTTCAGGCACGCCGACCAGCCATTATGGGATGCACTCTTCGATTCGCGGAGCGTGACCGCGATTGACTTCAGGTTGGTGAACTTGTCGAGCACCGTCTCGGTCAGCTGGCGGTAGACGTCGTGGTTCAACTCGCCCGAGTGCACATCGGCCTCGCACGCGATGCCGAGAGCCGCCTGGCAATCCTCTTCGTTCGCGATGCAAACGTCAACGTTCTGCATCAGTTCCGGCATGACTTCGTGTGACGCCTTGCCCCATTTCCACAAATTCTTGCGGTAATTCAGATCGCACGACACAGTCAGTCCCATGTCGCGCGCCGTTTTCACGGCCTCGAATGAGAGCTGCGCGGCACCCTCACTGATCGCTGGGGTGATGCCCGTGATGTGAAACCAGCCGGCTCCTTCGAATGCCTTGGCGAAGTCGATATCACCCGGCCTGGCCTCCGCAATCGAGCTTCCGGCACGGTCATAGATGACCCTTGACGGTCTCTGATTTGCTCCGGCCTCGAGGTAATAAACGCCGAAGCGGCCCTTCCCGCGAATGATGTAGCTGGTATCAACACCAAAGCGTCGCAATTCGGCAATGCAGCCGTCCGAGATCGGATGATTGGGCGGCAGCACCGTCACATACCTTGCGGGTAGACCATAGCCCGCGACCGCCACGGCTACGTTGGCCTCACCTCCACCGAACGTCGCCACAAACTGCGGCGACTGCAGGAAACGCTCGAATCCCGGAGGAGCGAGGCGCAGCATGATCTCACCGAATGTAACGACGGTCCTGGACATGATGAATTCAAAATTCTATCAGGCTCGTACAATGGCAAACGTGGCGAAGGACGACGCAGTGCAGGCTCGGCGATTTCATGTGAGCGGACGCGTGCAGGGTGTTGGCTTCCGATGGTTCGTCGAAAAGCACGCGGTTGAAATTGGTGTGCAAGGCTATACCGCAAACCTCGACGACGGGCGGGTCGAGGTGTACGCCATCGGTACACAGGCGCAACTCGATGAGCTCGCAGGTTGGCTTCACAGGGGGCCAGCAATGTCGGAGGTGCGCGAAGTGCAGAGCGAAGAAGCCGCGCCAAAAAAAGTGAGCGGCTTCCGGATTGCTCGATAAGCCCACGTCTGTCCTTCTCACGGGCGGTGCCCTCGGGACGGAGTATCAGCGGCTCGGGCTGGAGCGTTCCTCGTGCCCGGACCTTTGGGTGCTTGACGCTCCGGAGCACGTTTTCGCCGTCACGCGATCTTATGCCGACGCGGGCAGTGACCTTGTCCTTACGACGACATTTCGAGCCAACCCGATCAGTCTCGCAGAATACGGGCGCGCTGCCGACGTTGTGGCCGTGAACGAGACCGCAGTTCGGATCGCCCGCGTAGCAGCTCCGGGTAAGGCTGTACTGGGCGATGTTGGCCCGATTGGGCGCTTGGGAACGGATGTGGAAAGAGCCTTCGCGATCCAGTGCCGGGCTCTCGCGCACGCCGGTGTCGATGCACTTGTGCTCGAAACCTTTACTGACGTCGACGAAGCGGCAATCGCTCTGAAGGCTGCGCAGGCCACGGGTCTCAGGACCGTTGTATCGTTCTCGTTCGGCGCCGCTGGTCTTCCGCCCGAGGAAGCCGCGGAGAAAATGACCATGCTGGGCGCATGGAGCGTGGGGGCAAACTGCGGGACCGGCTTGCAGGATGTCCATGAAATATGCAGCCGAATGCGCGCAGTGACGCCGCTGCCGCTTTGGATGAAGCCGAGTGCGGGATTGCCTGAGATCGTCGAGGATCAGCCGCGCTACTCGACAACGTGTGAGCATTTCGTATCAGCGCTGCGAGCCTGCGTCGCCGCCGGTGCAGCCTTCGTCGGCGGTTGCTGTGGCACAACGCCGCAGTGGATTGCGGCATTTCACCAGAGCCGGTCCCAGTAGCAGATTTGCGGCAGGATCCACAGTCAGTCGGTGCCCGGCAGTTCCGCGGCCAGAGCACGCGTCAGCGATGGTTGACAGCGCGACGCGCTTGGCCCAAATTGGGATCTGACCAATGAAGATCCGCAGCGTGCAGCCTGTTCTGCTGTCCTATCCATTTCCCGAGCCGATTCGGCTGCCCTATCACGGCGGCGAGCGAACCCTCTTCAAGCGCGACGCGATGGTCATTCGGGTCGAAACGGACCAGGGGCTCATCGGCTACGCTCCCGGCGAAGGTTCGGTTCATGCTCGAGACATCGTCTCGAATCTGATTGCGCCGTTCCTCATCGACAAAACCATCGGAGACCCGGACGCACTCAGAGTCATGTTTGCGCGAAGTGTCGGGGCTGAGTCCTATGCAATGAAGGTCTGGTGCTCGGTCGAGATCGGACTCTATGATCTGCTCGGCCAGGCGCGCGGGATCCCGGTGAGTGAAATGATCACCGGCCGCGTGCGCGACCGAATTCGGCTGTATGGCAGCGCCGGAATGTATATGTCGCCCGAGGAATATGCACGCGAGGCTGAGGCCGTGGCGGAACTCGGGTTCCGCGCGTACAAAATGCGTCCGGCCCTCGGGCCCGAGGAGGACGTTCGTACGGTTCGCCTCATGCGCGAGTCTGTCGGAGGTGCCTTCGATCTGATGGTCGATGCGCACACCTGGTGGCGGATGGGTGACCGTTCGTACTCCTATGAAACGGTGGAGCGCGTTGCTTCGGAGATCGCGGAATTCGACATAGCGTGGCTGGAGGAGCCGCTGCCGCCACACGATCACCAGGCGTACAAGCGCCTGCGCGATGCGGCTTTGGTCCCTCTGGCCAGCGGCGAGCACGAGCCTGACGAGGATCGTTACCTTGATCTGATTCTCACCGGTGCGGTCGACTACGTGCAAATGGATGTGGTCTGTCAGGGTGGTTATCCAACGGGGCGCCGAATCATGCCTGAGATTGCCCGGGAGAATCTGCGCTTCGCCTTTCACAGCTTCGGCACCGCACTCGAAGTTGTTGCTGCCGCACATCTGGGCATCTGCTGGCCCGAGAGTGTCGTGGAGTGGTTGGAGTATCCGTGCTACTCGACGCCCGGCCGCGTGGGAATGTATCCGTTCCCGCTGGCCGCCGAGATCCTGACAGAACCGCTGGAGATTGATACCGGCGACCTGGTGGTCTCGCGCGCACCCGGGCTTGGCGTCCGCGTTGACGAGAGGGTGTTCGACAGGTACCCGTGGATTGAAGGGCCATGGTCGTCGTTCAGTACATCTTCACCCCCTGAGACGCGCATGGTCACGGGCGACCACAGCGCTGCATGGGGCCGCTGACGGCCGGTGCGGCAAGCGCTCTCGCCTTCGCCGCCTGGAGCGTTCGGGGTCGCTCGTCATCGGTATTCGGCGCTTCCGTGTGGCGTGGACCGAAGCATGCCCGAGCCATCGCCTTGACCTTCGACGATGGGCCTTCCCCAGCGACGCCACGAGTGCTCGAACTGCTCGCGGCGTTCGAGGCGAAAGCGACTTTCTTCTTATGCGGCGCCAATGTGAGGCGCCACCCTGCCCTCGCGCGACGTATCCTTACCGAAGGTCACGAGACAGGCAATCACACCGACACCCACCCCGCGTTTTGGCGGCTGACACCCCGGGCCGTCTACCGTGAGATCGCCGCCGCGCAGAGCACGATCGCGCAGACTACAGGCGTTCCACCTCGCTGGTTTCGAGCTCCATATGGCGTACGCTGGCCGGGTGTGCGACAGGCCCAGGAGCAGCTGGAACTCACGGGTGTGATGTGGACGGCGATCGGCCGGGACTGGGTATTGCCTGCCGCCGGCATCGTGCGGCGCATGGAACGCGGTGCTGTTCCCGGGGCCGTCTGGTGCCTGCATGATGGGCGCGAACTGCAGCCTGAGCCGGACGTGCAACCGATGCTGATCGCGCTGCACACACTGTTGCGGAAGCACTGCGCAGCAGGCTGGCGATTTGTATCGGTCAGTGAACTGCTCGGGATAAAGTGATCATTATGTCTGATGACACGCTCGAGCGGGTTGTTCGGGTGTTGGCCGAAACTCAGAAGATTCCTGCGGAAAGTGTCACTGCGGAGAGTACGTTCGAGCAGCTTGGGATCGATTCTCTGGACGGAATCAACATCCTGTTCGCAATCGAGAATGAGTTCGGTATCAACGTGCCTGACGACGCTGCCCGGGAGATCCGTTCGGTTCGCGATCTGGCCGAAGGCGTGGAGAAGTTGCTTGCCGGCGCGTAGAGTCGTGATCACCGGCATGGGTGTTGTTTCTGCGCTGGGTACCGGGATACCCGCTTTCTCAGAGGCACTCTTTGAGGGTCGGACGGGTATTCGCCCGCTCACCTGTGTCGAGCCGGGAAAACTCAGGTTCACGCAGGGTGCTGAAGTGCAGGGCTATCGTGCCGAGGATCACTTCGACAGCAAGGTCCTGTCGATGCTCGATCCGTTTGCTCAATATGCCCTTGTTGCTGCTCGGGAGGCCGTAAGCCTCAGCGGCATCACTTTCGAACCAGCCAGAACCGCCGTAATTACCGGCACGGGTGGGGGCGGCCAGTTCACAACGGACGGCGGTTTTCTGGACCTGTATGACCGGCACCTGCCGCGAGTGAACCCACTGACAATCCCGAGGATCATGAGCAGTGCGGCCGCCAGTCATATCTCAATGGAGTTCGGCACAACCGGCCCTGTATTTACGGTGTCCACGGCATGCTCGTCCGCAAATCACGCGATCGGTCAGGCGTTCTGGCATATACGAAACGGCGTGTGCGATGCAGCCCTCGCGGGCGGCAGCGAAGCCGTTTTCAGTTATGGCTTTCTGCGTTCGTGGGAAGCGATGCGGGTGGTTTCACCGGGCACCTGCCGGCCCTTTTCACGAGATCGTGACGGAATGATCCTGGGTGAAGGTTCGGGCATGCTTGTTCTCGAGGAACGCGAGGCCGCACGTTCACGGGGAGCCGTGATTCTGGGTGAGATAGCCGGTTTTGGCATGTCGGCGGACGCCAGCCACATCACGCAGCCGTCGCCCGCCGGTGCTGCCGCGGCGATGCGGATGGCGGTCGCGGACGCAGATCTGGCTCTTGAGCAGATCGGATATGTCAATGCGCACGGGACCGGGACAACTGCGAACGACAGCAGCGAAACGAGAGCTATTCGCGACGTATTCGGCGATGCCGCAGACAGTTTGAAGGTGAGCTCGACAAAGAGCATGCACGGGCACGCGCTTGGAGCCGCAGGTGCGCTGGAAGCCATCGCGACGGCGCTTGCGCTGCAGCGGCAGTGCGCTCCGCCAACCGTAAATTACCGCGTGCCTGACCCGGAATGTAATCTCAATGTGGTGCCTAATCGGAGCGAGCGATTTACGTCAGAGGCAGCTCTGTCCAATTCTTTTGCCTTCGGTGGGCTCAATGCTGTGCTGGTGCTTCGGGGAGGTAACAGTTGAGTTTCTCGAAAACCGATATTATGGACACTGGCCAGGCACGGTTTCACATGAGACCTTCCAGTATCTCCGTCCTTCTCATCGAAGATAATCCCGCCGATGCGCGTATGCTGCGCGAGGTGGTCAGCGAGGTAGGAGCGAGCCAGATCCGGCTGACGCACGTCGACACGCTTTCCGCGGGCCTGCTGAAGCTCACCAACCAGCAATTCGATCTTGTCCTGCTGGATTTATCGTTGCCTGACGCCGAAGGCCTCCAGACACTGCTGCGTACCCACAATCACGCTCCGAACATACCGATAGTGGTACTGACCGGTCTCGACGATCAGGACCTGGCGATCAGGGCTATCAGTGAAGGTGCACAGGATTACCTGGTGAAAGGGCAGATGACGGGGCAGCTTCTGGTGCGATCCGTCCTTTACGCCACCGGCCGCAAAGCAGCGATGGAAGCGCTGCAGCGCAGCGAAGAGTATTACCGATCGCTGATCGAGAATGCGCTCGATGTCATCACCGTTCTTGATTCCGGCGGCCACATCCGATACGGTTCACCGTCGCTTGAGCGACTGCTCGGGTATCCCCTCGGGAAGCTGACCGGCACCTCCGCATGGTCGCTGATCCATCCTGACGACCTCGGCATGGTGGAGACTATGCTGGCCGTCGGAACCGAGCATCCCGGAGCGGTGCAGCATTTCGAGTGCCGGGTACGTCACCGCAACGGCAACTGGCTGGTGCTGGAGTGCATCGGCAAGCACTTCGAGTCGGATTCCGCGGTCGACGGGTACGTCCTCAACTCGCGCGACATTACCGAGCGAAAGCGTTCGGAGGAGCAGCTCCGGCAGCTGAACGAAACGCTGAGGGCGGTGATCGAGGCTTCTCC
>DASQEG010000566.1:0-5739 GCA_035633775.1 Bryobacteraceae bacterium | reverse complement strand
GCTCGTCGTCATCGCTCCGGCTGCAATTGGGATCGCCGCTGCGTCGCTCTACCCTGTCCCATCGCGAATCGAGATGATCGAAGCTGTCCGGAACGCGACGAACGAAGCCAATCATAGATCCTCGCTGCTGCTCGCGCGGTACTACGACGATCATCCGGAACTCGCTCCGGCCGGCGAGGCGAATGCGGCCACCGAGTTTGCAACCCGATCGCTCGCGGTACAAACCGAAGTGGAACGGCGGATTGCTCCTCTGCTCGACCGCTATGACGCGCAATTGGAACAGCAACAGGAGCTCGCATCGAGGCTCCGCTTTCTCTCTCCTGCGACAGCCGTGGCAGACGCAATGAACCAGCTTGCGGGCACCAGTTCAGAACGGTACCGCGACTTCACAGCCCAGGTTCGTCGCTTCCATCGCGAGTGGCAAGCCTGGTTTGCACCACACATCTTTAAAAGGGCGATGCTACACAGCGACGATGTTGCGCGGCTGCCCAGGTTCAGGTACCAGCCATGGTCCGACGGAGGTCGCGTTCTGGCCGATCTGGCGGGTCTGGCAATCGTCGCGGCGGTAGTTGCCGGACTGGCTGTGTGGCAGCTGCGCCGGTATGCGATCGTAGGCTAGTTCGCCGGTCGCGCCGCTGCGATTACCAATAATGAGCGGCGACGACTGCAGGCGGGCCGGGCGCCCCGGCATAGACCTTGGTAGAAAGCACAAACTGCGCGTTCCGCTTTCCCCAGCGGGCGGGCGCCGACGCAAGTGCCCGCTCCAGGTACCCTGGGTTCGTGAGGAACTCGACACTGGCGGACGTCCCGCCACCCTTGATCCCCGCCCCAGCCACAACGGTCTGCTCCGTCGTCGCATTGTGTACCCGCGACACGATGGCGTAATCCACTTCTACCTGCGGATTCTCTGGATCGGACTCGACCCGCCACGCGTGGTTCTCCGGCTTGTGCCGGTCGCGTACAAAGTATTCCCCGTTCTCGAGGTCGAAGTAGAACCGAAGCTCGCCCATCAGACGGAGTGTCCATTCGTTGTTGAAGGCGCCGATCAGCACAACCGGCTTTCCGCGGAGGTCCGAGAACGAGGTGCTCCGCCCTCCTCGCAAAACCACTTCCTTGCGACTTCGGGCGAGCAGGCCTGCGAGGCGCACCGCCGCTTGCGCGTCTGAGAGCCCGACCTGACGGGAAAACACGGGGCTCACGTCTCCAAGTGGGACCGAAGCCGGGCCCTTAAGGCCGGAATCGTCAAAGTAGCGATCCCACTCAGGGGTGAGCTTGTAAGTGTGGCCCTGCCCGACACACAGGGTGACGGGACCCGCGGTGGCCACGACGGGTGCCCAGAACTCGTCGAGCGCTGTCCGGCGGTGGCGGACTGTCGACCAGATAAGCGCCGCGAGCGCAAGCACAGCTGCGGCCGCGATCAATAATCGTGCTCGGCCTGCCACCGGAGACGTCTGACGCGGGAGAGGCGCAGCGGGCGATGGCGGCTCCGCGGGTGGTTCGGGAGCGGGAGCTGGGGCCGGAATCGCGGCCGGAGCGAACTCAGGGACATAGCTACCCGGTGGCAGGTTGATGCGCAGTTCAAGGTCGTGGCCGGGAGCGTAGTAGTACTGTGCCAGCCGCTTGCGAACCTGGCCAGCGGTATTGCGAACGATAGGATCCTGGTTCGTGTCGTAATCCGGTCGCCGGTCAAAAATTGCCACGCCGAGAGTGCGTTCCTTGATCGTGTGCGCCTTGCCCTCGGCCGACGCCTCAACAACCATGCGAAGAAAGTCCGAACACCTCCGACTGGTCTTGAAGTGGGGGCTGTCGAGGATGCGATCCAGCTGCTCACGCATCTCCGCTGCGTCAACGGACTCTGGTTTGGCTCCCGCACTCACGCGGAGATTGTAATATGAGCTCCGCGGACCGTATGATACGTCAGGCCAAGCTGTTGGTTTCACAGGGTCGTCAACGTCGTACGGTACCCTACCTTCCGGATTGGCCCGCGGGCAGGCGAAAATCGGTATCAATGACGTTCGCAGCATCCCGACCGATGTGTGCTCGTGCTGCGCTCGCAGTAACTCTAGCTCTGGCGGGTGCGGTTGTACCCTCTGCCCGGACCGCCGAGCCCTCCGACCACGCCGAACAGTTCAATAAATCCGTCAAGCCGTTTCTCACCAGGAACTGCTATTCGTGCCACAACAAGAGCCTGCGCACGGCAGATCTTGACCTGATGTCGCTCAAGTCCGCGGACACGATGGCCTCGGACCCGGACACCTGGGAGAAGGTCAGTCATCGACTGCAGGACGGCACCATGCCGCCGAAGCCCATGGCTAAACCGCCGGCCGCGGACGTCGCCCGTGTCATCGAATGGATCCGCGAGGGCGTCGAACGCGTAGAGCAGTCAACTCCGCCTGACCCCGGCCGTGTCACGGCCCGGCGGCTTAACAGGGCCGAGTACAACAACACGGTTCGCGACCTGCTCGGCGTGGACTTCCGTCCCGCAGACGACTTCCCGCAGGACGACTCCGGGTACGGCTTCGACAACATCGGCGACGTGCTGTCGCTGTCCCCCGTTCTGCTCGAAAAGTACCTGAAGGCAGCCGAATCCGTGGTGAACTCCGCCTTGAACGGCCCTGCGGTCCTGAAACCGATGCTGCTCCGCTCTCAGCCACCTCATAACGAGTTCGAGCTGTTCCAGAAACCCGTGCACGAGTACGACGAAACAGGCCTGTCCTTACCCGGGGCACTGCATACGACGATGCGATTCCCGGCAGACGGCGAGTATACGGTACGCGTAGCCATTGAAGGGCGCCGCCCGCAAGGCTCAGAGCCGGCGCAGATCGCCGTTTGGCTGGATGGGAAGCAGGTGCAGGTCCTGCCGATGAATGGCCCTGAGGATCGGGGCGGCATCGATCTGTTCGGCTCCCAGGCAGAGTTCAAGATGCACGTTTCGGCTGGCGATCACTGGGTCGCCGCTTCGGTTTCAAGGATCTACGACGGACTTCCGGTCAGCTACGGCGGTCCGAATCCGAGCAAGCGCCCGGCCTCACCAGCGCCGGACATCCAGCGCTTCATGAAGATTCCGGCTGGCGCAACTCCGGAACAAATCGCCGAATTGCAGAAACAGGCCGAAGCGCGGCTTGCCAAGTTTCGCGTTCCAGCGAATCGCGTGTGGGTGCACTGGGTAGAAGCGATCGGTCCTTACAACCAGAAGCTCGGGCCATCGCCAGAGGCACACAAGCATTTGTTTTCGTGCGGGCATCTCAGCGGAAGACACGTTGCTGCCTGCTCGCGCACGGTGATCCGCTCGTTTGCGCGACGTGCGTTCCGCCGCCCCGTTGCCGACGCGGAATTGGCGCCATATCTCCGACTCGTCACATCGGCTCGACGTACCGGGTCGTCGTTCAACGAGGCGTTGGGCGTGGGACTCCAGGCCATCCTGGTTTCTCCGGACTTCCTGTTCCGTATTGAGCGGTTCGCTCCGGCAGCTGCCGGTACCCGCGTTCGCAAACTGGACAACTCCTCGCTTGCGTCACGACTCTCCTACTTCCTGTGGTCGAGTACGCCGGACGAGGAGCTGCTGAAATCGGCTGAGGCGGGGGCGCTCCATGATCCTGCCATGCTGCAGGCGCAGGTTCGCCGCATGCTGAAGGATCCCAAAGCACAGGCGCTGGTTCAGAACTTCGCCGGACAGTGGTTGGAGTTGCGACGGCTGGAATCCCTCACACCCGACCGCGAAAAGTTTCCGGGATTTGACGATTACCTCAGAATGTCGATTCGGCAGGAGACCGAACGCTTCTTCGCACATCTGATGACTCAGGACCTGAGCATTCTGGAGCTGATTGACGCACGGTACACGTTCGCCAACGAGAAGCTGGCAAACTTCTATAAGATCCCGGGCATCAAGGGGCCGGAGTTCCGACGCGTGGAACTCACAGGCACACCACGGGGCGGCGTGCTCACACACGCAAGCGTGCTGATGGTGTCGTCCTATGCCACCCGGACCTCGCCGGTTCTGCGCGGTAAGTGGATCCTCGAGAATGTTCTGAACGCACCGGTCCCACCTCCGCCGCCGAACGTCCCGCAGTTGGATGAAGCAAAGATCGGCACCGCAGGTTCACTCAGGCAGCAGCTGGAGGAGCACCGCTCAAATCCTGCGTGCGCCTCGTGCCACTCGAAAATGGACCCACTGGGCCTTGCCTTTGAGAACTTCAGTGCGATTGGAGAGTACCGAACGCACGACGGCAAGTTCCCGGTCGACTCTTCGGGCATCCTGCCGGACGGCCGGGCCTTCAAGGGACCGGAAGAACTTCGGGCGCTGCTGCGCAAGGATTCAGCTGCATTCACCGAGTGCGTGACCGAGAAGATGCTGACCTATGCACTTGGCCGCGGCCTCGAGCGCTTCGACAAGCGCACCGTACGTCAGATCGGCCGCAAGGTGGCCGAAAAAGACCATCGATTTTCTGCTCTCGTCATGGAGATCGTGACGAGCCTGCCGTTCGGCAATGGGCGTGGTGGCGACGACATTAATCAGGTACAGACCGCAAAGAGGAACGGTTCATGATCATCACCGGAAAACATTTGAATCGCAGGACGTTCTTGCGTGGAGCGGGTGCGGCTGTCGCCCTGCCCTTTCTCGATGCCATGAAACCTGCGCTGGCCAGTGCGGCAACGACAGCAAAGACGCCCGTGCGCCTCGCGTTTGTTTACATCCCGAACGGCGTCACGATGAAGGACTGGAAACCAGCAGCGGCGGGCTCGGGCTTCGAGTTCACGCGAATCCTGAAGCCACTGGAGCCGTTCCGCGACGATCTGCTGGTCCTGTCCGGCCTCGACCATCACAACGCTAACGCGCTCGGTGACGGAGGAGGCGATCACGCGCGTGCAGGAGCAGCGTTCCTGACCGGGGTACATCCGCGCAAGACAGCCGGAGCCGATATCCAGGCCGGCATCTCGGCCGACCAGATCGCGGCCCAGCAGATTAGCAAGGCAACACGAATTGCCTCACTCGAGCTGGGCTGCGAGGACTCGCGCACGGTGGGCGCCTGTGATTCCGGGTATAGCTGTGCGTACACTAACAGCATCTCGTGGCGTGGGCCGCAGACGCCGATGCCGCCGGAGACCAACCCGCGCATCGTGTTCGAACGCCTCTTTGGCGACACTGATTTCAATCTCGACCCGCAGACACGCGCCCGTCGAACCGCTCAGCGCCGCAGTATTCTCGACGTCGTCAACGAGCGGACCCGAAAGCTGGCTCAGGACGTTGGCCCGGCGGACCGGCGCAAGCTGGACGAATATCTGACCGGCATTCGCGAGTTGGAACAGCGGATCGCGATGGCGGAGAAAGACCAGTCCTCCTTCAAGCCTGACATGGAGAAGCCTAACGGCGTTCCTGCATCTTTCGCCGACTACGTGAAGCTGATGTACGATCTGCAGGTGCTGGCGTTCCAGGCCGACGTGACGCGCGTATCCACTCTGCTCTACGGCCGTGAAGCCAGCGTGCGCACTTACAGCGAGATCGGCGTCAGCGATCCGCACCACCCCTTGTCGCATCACCGGAATCTGCCCGAAAATATCGAAAAGCTGTCGAAGATCAATGCGTATCACTCCAGCCTCTTCGGCTATTTCCTGAACCGGCTGAAATCCGTGAAGGATGGCGATGGCACGCTCCTCGATCATTCGATGGTGGTCTACGGCGGTGCCATTAACGATGGAAACAGCCACTCGCACGAAGACCTGCCGGTGCTGCTCGCAGGC
>DASQEG010000565.1:0-3905 GCA_035633775.1 Bryobacteraceae bacterium | reverse complement strand
GAGGGTACCCGCCAGATTCGACGTGCCGAAAGGGACCGATCTCGCGTGCCGGTGATCGCGGTCACGGCGCACGCTCATGAGGAAGAGCACGTTCGTTGCCGCGAGGCAGGCATGGACGATGTCCTTGTCAAACCATTCCATGCTCATCAACTGAATGCGATGTTGCAGAAGTGGCTGCCGGCTGCCGAATGCGCAGACGAGCAGGCGGCCGAGGTCGGCGCGAGCTGCGTAATCTGATCTGTCAGGCCTTATACATGTACTTGATGTTCGCCTTGTAGACGAGCAGATTCGGACCGTCGGTCCGGTTCACCTTCAGGCTTGCGCGGTCGTACCACTCAATGATGCCGTGCAATTCTTCGCCATCCCGCAGCACGATGACCATCGGTGTCTTGGCCTGCATCTGTTTTAGATAGTAGAAGTTCTCGGCGTTGGTCTGATCAGGCGGTACAGGTTTTCTCGCGATCTTGCGCGGCGCATGATCACTGCGGGGCTCTTTCACTTCACTGAAAGACGAACGTGCAGGCTTCCGGTTACCCGATTCCAAAGCTGTCTCCTGGCCTTCCTGGATTAACGTACTCTTTCACTCGACTTACGGGCGCAGAGCTGCCGCCAGTGAGTCCAGAGCCAGGCCCTTCTGTATGTTACGACGCAGCAGGTCGGTGAGTTCGTCGGCGCGGCTGATCAGTTTTCGAATACTGGAGAAGGGCAGATCTCCGGCGAGTTCCTCGATCTCCCGGCGCGCGTCAGGATTCCCGACCTTGTCACCGTGCCCGGTTTGCGTGAGGACGATGTCCTCGATCAGCGAGTACAGCACTTCGAGATAGCACTCGAGTTTCTCCGACCGCGACGCCGACAATTTTTCGGCTTCCTTGTTCCACTCCGAGAAGCTGGATCGGCCGCTCGCTGTCCTGAGGAGCGCCAGCATGGCAGCGCGGCGCCTGTCCCAGGCATCCAGGTCTACATTGAGGGCTGCTCCTGGACTCCCGTGCGCCAGCGCAGCCCGCCGAGCCGCCTGCTCCACTTGCCGTTCGCTGAGGAAGGCTGCCAGTTCATCCGGGCTGACCCTGGTCAGTGTGAGCGGCACTGCTCTCGACCTGATCGTCGGCAGTACGTCCTGTGGATTGCTGGCCGTGAGGAAAACGATCAGGTGCTCGGGAGGCTCTTCAAGCACTTTGAGCAGCGAGTTCGCCGCCTGCTCGTTCGCTCGATCGACACCGTCGATGAGGAAAATCCGTCGGGACCCTCGAAGCGGCTTCAGCTGCGCCCGTTCCCGCATCAGCCTGACCTGTTGAATCGAGATCTGTCTTAAGGGTCCGTCAGGTGCGAAGGTGACAACATCGGGATGGCTCGAAAAGAAAAGGGGATCCTCCGACCTCTTCTCAGCCGGTAGCTTTTCCCGGTCGGCAAGCAGGGTCTGGTTCTCGGGCAGGCTGAGGTCGTCCTTGTCGATCTTTTCCCGGCCGCCCAGCAGAGCAGCTGCGAACCGCCTTGCCAGCGTTGCCTTGCCCACACCTTCGGGTCCGGTCAGCAGCAGCGTCTGCGGAATCCGGCCCCCCTCAAGCATTCGTTCCAGGGTCGCCACAACCTCGGCATTGCCAACGAAATCGCGGATCAGGGCAGCACCTCACGAACGTGCGCGTAAACGCGTTCGGCTACCTCCGATATCGGGCCGCAGCCATCCACGACGCGCATTCTGGCGGGGTGCTTGCGAGCCAGACCCAGGTACGCCTCGCGCACTCTGTTGTGAAATGCAGGCTCCTGTGCTTCGATGCGGTCGCTGCGTCCCCGCTCCCGGCACCGCAAAGAGCCTGTCTCCTGATCGACATCGATGACGACCGTGAGGTCTGGCTGCAATCCGTGGCATGCGATGTCGTGCAACTGCAGCACCGTGCCCTCATCGAGACCGCGACCAGCGCCCTGGTACGCGAGCGTTGAATCCGTGAAGCGGTCTGACAGCACGACCGCACCGTCTTTCCACGCAGGAAGTATGATTTCGTCAAAGTTCTGCGCGCGCGCCGCAAAGTACAGCAGCATCTCCGCAACCGGACACAACGTGGAGCTTTCACGATCCAACAAAAGTCGTCGAATCTGGAGCCCGATGCCCGTACCGCCGGGTTCCTGCGTTTCGACCAGCCGCCTGCCCTGCGCCCTGAGACGCTCGGCCAGCAGGCGCATCTGGGTCGTCTTGCCCGAACCGTCCGGTCCCTCGAACGTGATGAAGCGGCCGCGCCGCTCAGTCATAGACGTAATGGAGCACCTTCTTCAAGTCCTCCCAGGCTTCCCGCTTTGCAGCCTGGTTGTAGGCTCGCAGCAGGTACGAAGGATGGTACGTGACCATCACGGGAATGTCGCGCCATTTATGCCAGTTGCCGCGAAGTTTCGTAACGCCTTCCTTGGTGCCCAGCACCGCCTTCGCCGCTGTCGAGCCCAAGGCGCAGATTGCACGTGGCTTCAACACAGACAGCTGCCGGAAGAGAAACTGGCCGCACATCTCCATCTCATCCGGCTGGGGCGTACGGTTCTCCGGAGGTCTGCACTTCACCACGTTGCAGATGTACACATCCGAACGCTGGATCGGAATGCCTTCCTTCGACGCCGTATTATCGATCATCTGAGTCAGGAGCTGTCCGGCGCGACCGACGAATGGGATGCCCTGGGCGTCTTCATCCGCGCCAGGTCCTTCGCCGACGAATACGAGCCGTGCTTCCGGGTTGCCGTCGCCGAACACAATGCGCTGCCTGCCTTGTGAAAGGCGGCAGCGGGTGCAGTCGCCGATGTCCTGCAGGATCGCCGGAAGAGTGTCGTCGACAGGAGAAAGGGGAGGCAACTGGAGGATGCGCGTCGGCGCACTTTCCGTTGCTGGTGGCGCACCCTGAGGTGCTGCTGCCCCGGCTTGGGCGGCCGGTGGTGTAGCCGCGGCTTCGGTGTTGCCTGACCGCTGCTCGGCCGGTGCACCCCGGCGCACGTACAATTCGGTGATGCCGAGGTCCTGCAGGAACTCGAGCCGCTGTCTCAGTTGTTCCGGGTTCATGATCCTGCGTGGTGCAGCGCCAGGCGGAGCCGCAGAGCGTGATCGAAGATGCCATCGGCGATGTCGCGCTTGGAAGCCCGTGGCAGATCCACCGTCTGGCCGGTTCGCATGACCAGCACGACTTCATTGTCGTCGGCTTCGAAGCCGGTGTGGTCACGATTCACAAGATTGCCGACCACCATATCGCAGTTCTTCGACTGCAGCTTTCGCCGCGCCTCATCGACCAGATTCTGTGTTTCGGCGGCAAAACCACTCATCAGCCGGTCGCCCGTGCGGCTGCCAACCTCGGCGAGAATGTCGGGTGTGGGATCGAGCTCCAGCGATAGCCGCGCCGCTGTTTTCTTTCGTTTCTGCTCGGGCACATTGGTCACGTGGTAGTCTGCTACGGCCGCAGCTTTCACAATGACGGTTGCATCCGGCAGATGTTCGAGCACGGCCTGCCGCATCTCGCGGGCCGTCAATACGCGTACCACTCGGACTCGTGCAGGGTCGGGCAGGGAAACAGGCCCGGCGATCAGCGTCACATCGGCACCTCGTGCCGCGGCTGCTTCAGCCAGCGCATAACCCATCTTCCCGCTCGAGCGATTTGAGATAAACCGGACGGGATCGAGCGGCTCCTGGGTCGGACCCGCAGTGACGACGATGTTCTCACCCTCGAGATCCTGCCGCGCGACGCTTGCGGCTGAGAGCACTGCGGCCGCGATGCGTACCGGCTCTGCGAGGCGGCCCGGACCGGTCGTGCCACAGGCGAGCAAACCCTCTTCCGGTTCAACGACGACGTGCCCTCGCAACCGCAAGGTTTCAACGTTTGCGCGTGTTGCGGGATGCTGCCACATGACGGTATTCATTGCCGGTGCGAGAATGACCTTCCCAT
>DASQEG010000564.1:0-7379 GCA_035633775.1 Bryobacteraceae bacterium | reverse complement strand
GCATCTATTCGATCTACGTACTGATCCAGTTCAAGAGCCAGTCGCTGCTTCAGCACTTGCGCGAGGGTTGGGAGGCTGGAAGCCTTCTGCGCAGCCACTTCATCATTCCCGTGCCCGCTCAGATGCGCTCGGCGGGCGAGGAATGGTATCGAGGTACCGCAGATGCCATCTATCAGAACATCAACCTGATCGAGCAGGCCGACCCGCACTTCGTGGTCATTTTCGGCGCCGATCATATCTATCGCATGAACATCCGCGATATGCTCGAGTTCCACAAGGCAAAAGGCGCCGCGGTAACGGTAGCTGCCATTCCCGTTGACAAACAGTACGCGTCGGAGTTTGGAGTCATCGAGACAGCGGCCGACGGCTCGATCGTCGGCTTCCATGAGAAGCGCAGCGATGCCCCGACAATGCCCGGCGACCCCGAGCGAGTCTACGCGTCCATGGGGAACTATATCTTCTCTACAGACGTGCTGCTCAAGGAGCTGTACAGAGACGGTGGCACGGACAGTTCGCACGACTTCGGCCGCGACATTCTCCCGGGTCTCATCGGAAAGGTGCCGATGTATGCCTACGACTTTCAGACGAATGTAATTCCGGGGGATCCCAAGGACCAGCCGGTGTACTGGCGTGATGTCGGCACCATCGACGCGTACTACGAGGCCAGCATGGACCTCCGGAGTGTGTCGCCGGTGCTGAACCTGTACAACCGGCAATGGCCGCTGCGCACGGCGGGGTATCAGGACCCGCCCGCGAAATTCACCTTCGACCAGGACGGACGCAGGGGCCAGGCGATCGATTCAATTGTCGCCGGCGGGAGCATTCTTTCAGGCGGAGTGGTGCGACGCTCGATTCTTGGCCGTGGTGTCCGCGTCCACACCGGCGCCGAAGTTGAGGATTCCATCATCTTCGACAACTGCGACATCGGCCGACATGTGAAGGTGCGAAAAGCGATCCTGGATAAAAACGTCAGGTTACCGGAAGGCGCGGTGGTCGGGTTCGATCTCGATAAAGATCGGAAGCACCACTACGTGACCGAGAGCGGCATCGTCGTGGTGGAAGGGCGCCGCAGCCTGGTCGAGGTCTCTTCGATGCAGGTGTAGGAGGTCAGGTACGCGCGGCAATTGCTTGCGCCCTGCCCTCCATGTAAGCCGTAAGGGCTTCGGTCAGAGGTGGCATCGCGAGGATGCCCTCGGCTTCCATCCGGGCATTCGCCAGAGCGGAGTACCGCGGCCTGCGAGCCGGCGTGCGGTGCTCCCGAGCATTGGTGGCCCGAAGCTCCGGGTCCATTCCTGCCGTCGAAAAAATCAGCTTTGCAAACTCGAACCACGAGATGGCGACACCGCCGCCGGCGTGGAAGATGCCCTTCAGGCCGCGTTCGACCAGCAACGCCGTGCGTTCAGCCAGCGGCGGAGCGTAGGTCGGTGATGCGACGAAATCTTCGACCACCCGGATCGGCTCGTCGCGCTGCGCCAGACGAAGCATCGTCTCGACGAAGTTGCCCCGAGCCGTATTCAACCCTGCGAGCCCAAACACGCCACTCGTCCGGATGATTAAATAATCGTCAAGATAAGCCTGAACGAACAGTTCACCCGCCAGTTTACTCACCGCGTAAGCCCCCAGCGGGTGCGGCGCATCGGCCTCGGTGTAAGGCCGCCCGGCTTCACCATCGAACACGTAATCGGTTGAGAAGTGCACAAGCCTTGCGGCGGCCTGACGGCAGGCCACGGCTATGTTGCGGACCGCGAGCGCGTTGCCCGCAAACGCGGCCTCCGGCTCCCGCTCGGCCACGTCGACCATGTTGTAGGCAGTGGCGTTTAAGACCAGGTCGGGCATCCGCGCCGCAATTGCATGCTCGACGGCAGACTTATCGGTCACGTCCAGGTCGTTGCGGCCGAGCCCCGTCACATCGCACCCGCGCCCCGTCAGGACGCGCACGAGTTCCGAGCCGAGTTGTCCGGCCTTCCCAAACACCATAGCTTTAAGCGCCATCAGCCTCAAGCCTAACATTCAGTCGATTGATGATCGTGATAGATTCTTCTCGGTATGCTCAGACTTTCCGCGCTTTTGCTGTGTGCGGCTGCGCTTCACGCCCAGCTGTTCACGCTGACGAAGGACGACCTGATCCGCCTCACGGCAAAGAACCCGTATGGACGTTTCGACGATGGCCGCCCCAGGGTCCCGGATGAAAAGCTGGAGCAGCTGAAGGCGCTCACGGTTGAGGACGTTTGGGTGGTGCTGCCAGGCAAAGGGTTCAACAATCAGTTCGCCGGAGACTGGCGTGTCCTTCATCCGGGAAAGAAAATGGCCGGGCGCGTGATTACGGCACAGTTCATGCCCGTACGGCCGGACTTAAGCGATATCATCGCCGCGGAAGGCAAAAAGAAGCAATATCAGGGCGGCCAGAACCAGTGGGTGCTGAATCAGATTCAGCCCGGCGACATCGTCGTCGTAGATCTCTTCGGTAAAGAAGAGGGCGGGACCTTCGTCGGCGACAACCTCGCGTTCTACATCACCCAGATGAGCAGGAACGCCGGCCTGGTGGTGGATGGTGCGATCCGCGACCTCGAGGGCATCTCGACATTCGAGATGCCGGTCTACTTCCGTCACGCGCATCCAGGAGCGATTCGCGATGTGATGCTGACGGGCTTCAACGTGCCGATCCGCATTGGGAATACGACCGTGATGCCGGGTGATGTTGCTTTCGGCGACAAGACGGGAATCTACTTCATTCCTCCGCAGTTCGTCGATGAAATCCTGGCGAAAGGCGCCGATACGAAAATCCACGACGACTGGACAAAGATGAAATTTCGCGAAGGCAAGTACAAGTCCAGCGACATCTACGGGAGTCCGCGCGATCCGGAGCTGAAGAAAGAGTACGAAGAGTACCGGAAAAGCCGGGCTGGCAAGTAGCGAGTCAACGCTTCGAGCGTTTTTGCGGGAGCCGGTTCTCGTACCACACCACGTTGCGGCTCTCCTGGCCTGCGATCAAAATGTCGGGATCGCCGTCACCGTCCATATCGGCAAGGCTGAGGTGGTACGAAGCTTGTGAATCGGAGATCGTTTCTATAGAGAACTTGCCCCGGCCGTCATTCCGATACCATCGGAGCAAAGGCTTCGCCGGTTTGCCTCCATAGACGGCGGAGCATGCGACTGCATCGACATCGCCATCACCGTCCATGTCGCCGACAGCCAGTGAGTGCGGCGTGGAGATCTCATCGTCGATCGGAACCGCACTCCAGTTCGGAGCACGAAACCACAGCACTCCCGTTCCATGCCCGCGTGATGCGAGGAAGTCAGGTTTCCCGTCACCATTCACATCCGTTACGAGTACGTTCGATGCACCCTCGTGCCCCTGAGCTATGGTGCGCTTTTCCCAGGCAGCAGCAGCTTCCCTGCCCTGTCGCCACCAGGCGAACCAGTTGCCTCCGTCCGCAATCTTTGCCGCCGATGCCACGTCGGTGCGGCCGTCTCCATCCACGTCTCCGGCTCCGAAATAGTGGCTCAATCCTGGGGCATCGCCTTTGGCAAAGATGTGCCTTACTCCGCCGGGCATTTTGTACCAGGCGAGCGAATTGGCATACGGGCCTTTCGGTTGAGCGCTGTTGGCCACCAGATCCTGCGTGCCATCGCCGTCGATGTCGGCCACGGCGAGGCCATGGATGCCATCAACGCCGCCCTTGGCGGCATCGTCAAGCACTGTCGCCGTCCAGCGCGCGGTCTTGTCCGAAGGCTGCTTGAGCCAGTAGAGCAGGCCCGGCTGGTAGCGGGCGCCCACGAAATCGAGCCTGCCATCACGGTCGAGGTCGAGAGCCGCACTGTAAATTGAATCGGCACCTGAGTGAATGACCGTGGGGGTCCAGTTCGGTGCCACGAAGAGCACGTCCCGCTTCTGAACGGCATCGTTCGCGATCACGTCGAGGCGGCCGTCGCCGTTGAAGTCGCCAGCAGAAGCAGTGTTACTACGGAAGTCCGTCGCTATGACGTGCTGCCGCCAGGAGGACGAGGAAGACTGTGCGGAAGCGACGGCCGTCGCGAGGAGAAGTGCGAACAGCTCAGTGCGCCACATACTGGCGTGCCGGAACCGCCGACCGGAGGCCGGCAGTCAGCTCCGCAGCCGAGCCGATCAGCCTCGACACGTCGACACCTTCAGCGCCCAGCGCGTGCAAGACGAGGCGATACCGTACGGTCATAACTGCGAAGGCGAACCGAAGACGTGCTGTGGCCAGACGCTGTGCCAACTCGGGTGCACTGTCGTCAGCCTCCAGCACCAGCCATCGTGCGGCGGCGTGCAATCGCGCGAAGTCACGGCACAGATTGCTCAGATAGATTCGGAAGATTCTCCGGCGTTCAGTTCGCAGCTGCCGGATCGCAGCCGCTGGAACACCCGCCTGCCTCAGAAACTCAGAATCACCGGAGCCCAGCAGCCGCACCATGGGAGCGTAGCGTGCCGGATCGAACGATTGAACCCAGGAGGGATCAGGACGACTCACCCGCTGGCTCAGCAGCAGTTTAGCGACGGTCAGTGTGGCCACCACCGTCAGGATCACAAGAATCCCGAATAGCAGAAGTGTCATCGGTTCTCCGCTGGGTAACAGAATATCCTCATAAACGGGGTTTGGCAATCGCACTTCGGAGATATATGTCTCGCACCACGTTTAATGACGCTGGTCAGAACGAAGCAGAGTACGATTTATCGCCTCCAGCTGCGCCAGAATCCGCTCCTCCTCGTCCGGAGTCCTGTTGCGTACCCCGGCTTTCGAGCTGACCCTCTCACCGTCTGTGCGGAGCAGGATGGCCCAGAGGCATGCGGCGGCAATGGTGCCCGTCATGTGCAGCACGTTAGCCGCGTGTACGAACGCTGGTCCACCAAGCGTACGCACGAACCAGGCGGCGACAAGCGTGCCGAAGTAGCCGGTGAAAACGCCAAAGTGCACAAGGGTGTTTTGTGCGAGGCGGATTGGGTACCACGCGAGAAAGCACGCCAGGAATATGACGAAGGCAAGCAAACTGAAGTAGACCGTGCGTTCGAGGAGAAAAAACGATTCCAGATGACGCATTCTTCCATCGGAACTTGCGTTGAGCGGCAGTGTTAGAACAGCGAGGATCGTAGCGGCGCCCAGCACACCAGCCATCGCCTTCCGGCTCAACCCGGCCAGTCCTGCGTGCTTATGCAGAACGCCGCTGTAAATCTCAAGCGTCACCAGAGCAAGCAACAGCCACGTAATCGGCTGCGTTGTGAGATAAAACCATGCGTAAAGATCGGTTCGCCTCGGAATCGCACTTCCGATTACCAGTCTCAACGCGTCGGCAAGGGCAAAACAACAAAGCCACCGGTACGTACCCGCCAGGTGGTGCCGGAACAGTTGAACAGCGAGAAAGACGTAAGCCGCAATCTCAGCTGCGGTGGCAGTTAGTAGGGCAGCGGTGGGCACGGAATTACTAAGCCTGCTGCGAGTCTATCACCCGTGGGTCCATGCGACCAGACCGCATCAGAGCTGCTATTTGGGGGTATCGCAGGGGAAACACTCGGGCATATCAAGGCTGGCGCTCGCGACCGGCGCGGTTGAAACAAGACCAAACGTGAGAAGCATCGCGAACAAAACCTTGCGGACCATTTGTATATTTCCTTTTTCGGTGGGTTGCGGCAGTGCCGTTCACCCACACTCTACGTGGGCACCGTGGCTTTCTGGCACGTTCCGCGAAAGCTATTCTGAAAACGGAACTTCTTGGCCGTTCGTCTTACGGCGATCTGCCGCAGGCCTGGCGGGGATACAATCCATACTGAATGGCGGGATACTCGCGGGATCTTATGCTGGAGCGATCTGTGTCCGAAGTCTGGGCTGCAACGCTGGCGCAGTTGCCGGGGTTGTTCGAACGGCTGATCTATCTGGCGAAGCTTCGCGACCCGGCGACCGGCGAGTATCATCATCACGGTCTGGCGACCCGTTTCAGTCCTGCTGAGGCGCACGCCGCCATCCTGCATAGCCACGAAGCCACTTTCGCCTCATGGCTGGCGAAAGCGGTAGAGGAGCAGCTGTCAGATATCGAACTTTATTTGTCTCGTAATTCGCTGGATAGCCAGGCTGTGGTGCGGCACTGGATGGAGGTGTCTCCGGCGGCGGACATCCTGCCCGCCAGCGCGAGAGATTCGGAGCGCAGTCTGTTCGTCTCGGATTTTAAGGCTCTGCTCGCGATCCTGACAGTGCGGCTGAGAGTAACCCGTCGGGACCCGGAAGATCGCTGACTATCGATCGGCCGGCGGACGTCGCTCAAAGTGCATGGCCACACCCGCGACGGTGCCGACGATTTCGGCCTCCCCGTTGAATTTGTAGATCCTCGTCGGCCAGTCGGAAGCCGGATGCGGTTGAACCACAAGCATCCCTTCGTTCAGACTGCACCAGCCCACGGCGTAGCCAGACCTGTGTTCCACAAGATAGATTGGCCGCTCGTAGTCGCTACGCCAGCCGGCAGACTGAATCTTCTTCTTCGTCTCGTCAATCAGAAGGAGCGAGCCGGGGTGTAGCACCGGATACATGCTCCAGTCGTCTGTTCCCACCCATGCATACCTCCAGCTCCGAACGTCGAATGCGTTCAGGAGCATCAGCGGCAGCTTGCCCCAGCGGCCGATGTGGTGGCTCAGGTAATACGTTTTCCTTGGGTCCACTCCGGGATCGAGAGAGAGCGGCAGCGTGACGTCGCCACCCCGGTACGCACCCGCCTGAACCAGGTGAGTGCGAGGTATATCGATGGTCAGACTATCGCCCTCAAACATGGAAAGGTCGATTCCATACCACTCAATTGCTTCTACGGGGTCAAGATGATAGATTGCGCAGAGCGAATAAAGCCGGTAGATCGAGGGCACCACACCTTTGTTCTCTATATCAGCGAGACGGCTGAGCCCTATCAGGTACTCGTCACTGTCGTGTCTCTGCGCAATCTTCTTACTCGCCTCTTCCACGTCCCGGTACGTGAGACCGAGCTCGTCACGCCGCCGCTTAAGTCTGAGACCCGGATTCTCAGCCGACTCTCCGCGTAAACGGCCGGTGTTCGGCTTCTGAGAGAATAAACCCATGAGTCTGAACCAGCTGGATGAATTATAGCCAACCTCTCCGCCTGTCCCCCTCTATGCTCTACTCAAGTTGTTCTGAATTCAGAACAGGCCCCGCGGAGTTTTGGGAGGCCGCGCGTTGAACGTGATCATTGGCGTCTCAGGCGCGAGCGGGTCAATCTATGGTGTCCGGCTACTGGAGTTGTTGAAAGCACGGGGTGACGTCCAGACCCACCTAGTCCTCACACGTACTGGTGAGCGCACGGCATGGCTTGAGCTGGGCATTCGCGCAGCCGACTGGCGGCGTCTGACAGATCACTTCTACTCG
>DASQEG010000563.1:0-6171 GCA_035633775.1 Bryobacteraceae bacterium | reverse complement strand
CGTGTACCGACTGGAGGTCTCAAAATCAGGATTCACACCTGATACCGACTACAACCGGTGATGGTCAGGTCGCATGGTCTTGAACAAGCAAACGAACTCAGTGGGACCCGATGACTCGGAGGTGCCGGGCAGTGTCATCGTCCGGGAGCGTACGTGTGTGGACCGGGACCTAAGCCTCTGGCCCGACGGGCGAATTGCAGGCCCGGTGACGAATGCATCGGGTACTCCGCTCAATCGAGTCACTGTCCAGGCCTTTGCCTTCGATGCGAGAGGCGAGCGAGAATCCAGGCCTTTGCGTACGGCACAAACAGATGCCGAGCGCTCCTCGCTGCCGATCTAACTCGCCGATTGCACTCGCAGGAGGCAGAAGACCCTCCGATTCACGTGCAGCGTCCAGACCGGGAGCGCATGCGGGAGATTCTCTCGCCCCAGGCCTGGCTAACGCGGAAATCGCCAGATCTTGAGCGCGTTTTTCCCGAGCACCAGTTCACGATCTTCCGGTGTATAGAAGTCCAGGAACTTGTCGACGAACTCGAGTTCCTTGTCCAGTGGTAGTTCCCACCGCGGTCGCGGGTATCCCGTGCCCCAAATCAGCTGCTTTCCACCAAATTCCTCGTAGGTCGCTTTGAAGAAGGGAATGGTGTCATGGTAGGGATACTCTTTGGTCAGCGACAGTTCGTAAGGCTCCGACGCGCTCACCCAGACGTGTGGGAACTTCTTTAAGCGGAACATCTTCCGGAATTCAGGCCAGGGATCAGGAAGCTTCAGATCGGGCTTGCCCAGGTGATCGATAACGATCTTCACACCCGGGAACCGCCCTGCCATATCTTCGAGCATCGGCATCTGATGCGGAAGGATATAGAAGTTGAACACGGCGTTGAGCCGCTCCGCCTCTTTCCACAACGGGTAATGCTCTTTCGAATTCAGCCATGTGGAGTTCGGGTGGTAGATCGGACTGAACCGCATGCCCTGAAACCCGTGCTCCTTCACCCAATACCGGAGCCGGTCGACGACCTTCGGATCCTCAGGGTTAATCAGCCCGTGTGCCACGAAGAGCTTCGGGTATTTGTGGAGGCTGTAGCTGATGTACGAGTTGTCCCAGCCGAAGTATCGAGGGTTGATCAGGACGGCATAGTCGAGGCCGAAATCCTTCATCTGCTCCACCTGATTCTCGATCGGAGCAGCCATGGGTACCTTCAGGTTCGGCCGCTCGGGGTGTGCGAATGGAAATTTCGGATCGAGCGTCCAGACCTCGACGTGCGTGTCGATGATTAGCCGGTCCTTCGCTCCGGCGCTCGCCGCCGCAAGCTGGGCCAGGAAGGTTCGGCGCGTATGTGACATGTATCAGCTCCCAAAGTGCTCCGTAGCCACTGCATACCGATTCAGCTGCATTTCATTCACGTCATAGCCGAGGCCAGGAGCGCCCGACGGCTGCAGGCAACCGTCGACGACCTCGAGCATAGGCGTGATGATGTCGTCCTGAAACCAGCGCAGGCTCGCCTCTACATCCGTCGGAAACGAGCAGTTCCGCAGTGTCGCAAGTGCCACACCCTGCGCACATCCGACCCCGAGTTCCGGCATCGTACCGACCCACACGGGAATCCCATGCTCGCTGCAGATCTCGTAGATTCGCAGAGCATTGCGGAAGCCTCCGACGCGCTGAATTTTGATGTTTGCGATCCTGAGGCTGCCCAGCTCGATCGCTCGGCGCATGTCCTGTTCGGTCTCGAGGCTCTCATCGAGGCAGACCGGCGTGCGAACTTGGGCCTGCAACTCGGCTAGCTCTGCGAGCATGTGCCCGGCGAACGGTTGCTCAAACATCATCAATCCAAAGTCGTCGAGCGCACGAAACGTCTCGACATCCGACATGTCATAAGCGCCGTTCGCATCGACGAATAAAGGGATGTCGCCGAAACCATCGCGCACCGCCCGCACGAGTTCCAGGTCGCGCCCACGCTCGATCTTGATCTTCACTCTCTTGTAGCCGTCTGCCAGATAACGTTCGATGGTCGCCAGCAGATCGCTCGTGCTTTCGTATAAACCAACGGCGAGACCGGACGCAACCGGCTGGTCCACTCCGCCGAGCAGGTCAAACAGGGGTTTACCCTGCCGCTGCCCTTCGATGTCCCAGAGAGCCGTTTCGATCCCGACCCGCGCGAAGTTACTTCCCGGCAGTGTGTCGATGGCCTCGCTGGCAGCCAGTGCAGACGACCAATCACGGCCGATGACTCCGGGGATGAGTGTTGTTTTCAACTCCTCCCAGCAGCTTTCCGGAGTGTCGGACGAGTAGAACGTCCCCGACATCGGCGACGATTCGCCGTAGCCAATGCCCTCGTCCGACTCCACCCGGACGACGAGAGCGTCCTTCTCCGCTACCGCTCCGGAGCTGATGCGAAAGGGTTCCACCAGCGGGACGCGAACGTGCGTGAGCGTCACTCGACGAATGATCATGTTTAAGCCAATCGCTTTCCGCGGCAGATCGTAAGTGTGGACCGCACGCGCTGTTTCGCGGTGACGGTGTTCTTCTGGGAATCGACCAGCGGGAACTCGCCTTCTTCGATTTTCAGTAGTGCAACGTCGGCAGGAGCACCAGGGGCCAGAGTACCCAGACCCTCGACACGCGCGATGATGCGCGCCGGCGCGATCGTGGTACGCATCAGCACGTCATCAAAGGACATGCCAAGGTGGATCATCTTGGACATCGTCGTCGGCAGGTCGAATACGGGTCCCTTCTCATTCAGGTTGTAAATGTCGGTGGAGACTGTGTCCGCAACGAAGCCGTCGGCTAGCGCCTTCTGAGCTGCTTCGAAGTTGAAGCTGCCGAGACCGTGGCCGACATCGAAGAGAACGCCGCGTGCCCGGGCGTCGCGTACACTTTGCTTCACTTTCCCGTTGTTGTCGAGTATGCCGAGAGTGTGGCGATTATAGCAATGCGTGACAATGTCCCCCGGCCTCATCAGCTCCATTACCTGATCTGTTTCAGGAGGCGCGAAGCTGATATGCGCCATTAGCGGGATCTTGTAGCTGTCACACAACTCGCGCGCAATCTTCAGGAAATCGTAGCTGTACCTGCCGTTCATATTGGAGCCGACCTGCAGCTTCACGCCAAGCAGGATGTCCTTGTTCGCAGTTACCGTTGCCCCGGTTCGGCGCATGAACGAACGGACGTACTTGATCGGGTCGGCGTCGGGATTGCGGTTGTCCGGATACAGGTATACAAACCCAAAAATCCGTACCGTAGACGGCTCTACGATGAACTTGCGAAAACCTTCAGCCTGGGTGCATCCGAAGCTGCCTGCGTCGACCCACGTCGTTACGCCCGATCTTGCAGCAACAGGATCAGCCGGGAGCCCCAGCCCTGTCCCGAGCCAGTAGCAATGTGTGTGCAGGTCAACCAGACCCGGGGTGACATACAGGCCGGTGGCATCCACCACCTCGCGGCTCCTCTTTGCGTCGAGCCTGTCCTCGATGGCAGCGATCCGGTCACCCCGGATACCGACATCCGCCCGCCGCTTGAAATTGCGAGCGGGGTCGCAAACGGTTCCGTTCTGAATCATCAGATCGAACCCCTCTGAAGAGTGCGCGTATGCTGCGCCTGCTACTGCACCGAGGAAGAGCCGCCGATCCATTCGTTTCCTTTTTTCCAACGTAGTAGTGCATTATAGGTCGATACAGCCCGCGACCACCAGATCGGCAGAAGGGATCGGCTCCGCCCGGCGGTGGACGATCGTCGTCCTGCTGTGTTTAGGCATGGTGATCGCGTACGTGGATCGTACTGCTCTGTCCGTCGTTATCGCCGTACCCGACTTCCGAGCCTATTTCGGCCTCACCGACAGCCAGCGAGGCCTGATGAATTCTGCATTCTTCTGGACCTACGCGCTGTTGCAGGTGCCTGCCGGGTGGATGGTGGATCGGTTTGGCGTCCGTTATCCATACGCCATCAGCTTTGTCTTCTGGAGCATCGTTTCGGCCCTCACCGGGGCCACCCAGACCGTAGCGCAACTGTTCACTGTCCGGCTGCTGCTCGGGGTCGGAGAAGCTACGGTGGCACCTGCCAGCCTTCGCTGGATCCGGATGAACATCGAGGAGAAGCAGCGCGGCCTCGCCATGGGGATTTACATGGCCGGGACCAAGTTCGGGCCCGCAGTCGGCGCGCCCATTGCTGCGTTCCTTATCGCTGTCTATGGCTGGCGGAGCATGTTCTACCTTACCGGCCTGGTTTCACTCGCCTGGTTGATCCCCTGGCTTCTGCTGGTGCCCAACGACAAGCCCGTCACGCGAGCCGGACAGGCAGGAAAACAACCGGAAGCTCCTTTTCGGGCTGTGTTTCGCAGCCCTGCCATTTGGGGCATTCTTATCGGCACTTTCTGCTACAGCTGCTATCTCTATTTCTGCATCACGTGGCTGCCTGCTTACTTCAAGGAGCAACGCAAGTTGCCTCTGGACATGATGGGGCTGTATACGATGTTCAGCTTCGGGGGTATGGCGATCACGACAATTCTGTTCGGGTGGATCGCGGATCGCCTGATCTCCAGAGGTGGCGATCCGATCAAAGTGCGGCGCGCCTTCACGATCACGGGCCTTCTGATCGCCGCAACCGAGGTGTTCGGCGCAGCCGCAACAAGCCCCGGCGTTGCTTTGTTCTTCGCGATGTTTTCACTGGCCGGGCTCGGCATTGCGACCGCAAACTACTGGGCCTTGACGCAAACGGTAGTGCCGGGCACAGCGATTGGAAGGATCGGGGGTCTTCAGAACATGGCCAGTAACCTGGCCGGGGTTGCTGCGCCAATACTGACAGGTATTCTGATCGAGAAAACCGGAACGTACGAAGCGCCGATGCAGGCCATCGCCGTTCTCCTCGTTATCGGCGCAATCAGTTATGCTTTGCTCGTGAGACCTGCGGCCGATGCCCGTTGACCTCGCAAAAGATCTCATCGTTCGCTGGGACAACCCGGATCCGGGACACGTGCCCCTTCTCCGTCAGGCAGGCATCACCGCCGTTCTGCTGTCCTCTGCCCACCCGGAGTTCGCAACAGCGTGCGCCACGGCGGACATCGCAGTCGTGCCTGCGTCAGACCTGCAATTCGTGAACGCACCCGGGCTCGGTCAGGCAAGCGGCACGAACGTGGTTCTCACGAACGGCCTCTGGCCGGGCATCCGACGGCCTCCCAACGTGGCTGGGCAAGGAGACGAGACCGCGAGCGCCAGTCGTGAACCATGGGTGGACGCGAACGGCTTCTGGATCGCATGGATGCGAGCGATTCACCCAAACCGACCCGCAGTATTGGGTTATCTGCCGGATCTGGGCGACCGAGGGGTTCCTTTCGACACGCTCGAACTTGCTCTGGTTGAAGCCCGCGTGATGGGCGGAAATTACATCCTGTCGGTCGAGCCTGCCTACCGGGCAGCACTGCTGCGCAATGATCCGAAAGCAGGCAGTGCCTGGAAGCAACTCGGGCAGACAGCGCGGTGGTTGCGAGACAGCGCCGCGTTGTTTGGGCGGCCGTGCCCTCCTACGATAACGGCGCTTGTTGACTCCGGCGCAAGTTCTGCAGAAATCGTGAACCTGCTCTATCGGCGCAACGGTTCGCCGCTGGTCGCAGCGACCTTGCGCTCCTCTGCGCGGCAGGGCTGTCTGGCCATCGTCGCCGCGGGCCTGCGCCAGCCAGGTCCCGATGTGATCCAGCAACTGATCTCAGAGGCCCAAGCAGGCGCAGTTGTAATCACGGACCAGCCATGGCTGCGCGTGGCTGGCCCAAAGCCGCTGCGCGGCGATCCGGATCGGGAGTTCTTCGAAGTCGGCAAAGGTCAGGTGCTCGCATATCGCAGGCGCATCTCCGATCCGAGCGAGTTCGCCCTCGACGTCATCGATGTCGTGACGCATAAGAGGCGACCCGTCCGCCTGTGGAATGCACCCGCTATCGTCGCCGTTGTCACCGAATCGGCAGAACGTGGCGAGAGACTGGTTCAACTGGTCAATTATGGGAGTCCTGTCACATCGGAGGTGCAGTTGCGCGTACAGGGACAGTACGCGCGGGCAACGCTGCGGCGGCCGGATGGTTCACCTCTTTCGCTCAAGGCCGCAAGTCGCGGGAGTACGACCGAAGTGTTCGTTCCTGAACTGAGGCGCACGGGCGTTCTGATTTTCAGTTAAACTGCCCGAAGACATGT
>DASQEG010000562.1:0-5288 GCA_035633775.1 Bryobacteraceae bacterium | reverse complement strand
GCCCAAAGAGCGATCATTTACCTACGACCTCGTTGAGGGCAGCGAGACAATGTCGATGATGACCGTTGTAGCGAACTACGAGGGCACATACGGTGACCTTCTGCAGTTCGTCAACAAGCTGGACAAGTCCTCGCGCTTCTTGATTCTGGACACCCTTGTGGCTTCGCCGCAGCCCGCTGGCGGCACCCTGAACGTACAAATCAAATTCAATACGTTCGTGAGGGAAGCGGCCGTATGAAGGTCGGAGCTGAACGTCGTAAGGTCCTGATCCTCGGGGCACTTCTGCTGGTCGCGGCAGTTGTGTTCTACATGAACGTGCTGAGCACGCCCGGGGACACGGACTACGGTGCGGGCAGCTCGCCTGCGCCGGGTGCAGGTGCTGCTGCCCCAGCCGTCGCGGCGGCCCGTCCTGAGGCGGGCGGCACACCGGGCGCAAATGCGATGCGTCGCGGCCGAACCAGCACTGAATTCCGCCCTTCCATGAGGCCTCGGCGAGGCGAAGCCAGGCCCGATCCCGGCAGCATCGATCCGACGCTGCGGCTCGACGTCCTCGCTAAACTGCAGGACGTGAACGTGGAAGGCGCAAGGCGGAGCATCTTCGACTTCAGTCAGCCGGCTGCCCCGCCCGACAGCGTGAAGATAGCCGCAGCCAAGCCGCCGGTGCCGAACCCGATCGTGCCCGTGCAGCCGCCCACCCCGGCTGAGCCGGTCAACACCGAACCCGCCAAGCCGGCACCTCCGCCGATACCGCTGAAGTTTTATGGTTACGTGAACCCGGCGGCGGGACAGGTGCGGCGGGCGTTCTTTACCGAAGGCGAGGAGATCCACGTTGTAAACGAGGGCGACGTCGTAAAACGCCGGTACAAGATCGTCCGTATCGGCGTGAACAGCGTCATTGTTGAAGACATGCAGTTCGGCAGCCAGCAGACACTGCCGCTCGAGGAGCAGCAGCAGGGATGACCCGAGTCCAGAGAAAGCCTGAATCGGGTTTCGCGCTGCTGGTCGTGCTCATGATGTCGGCTGCGGTCGCAATTCTGCTCTATCGCGAACTGCCCCGGGTCGCGTTCGAGTCCATGCGCGCCAAAGAAGAGATGCTTATCGAGCGCGGTGAGCAGTATCAGCGCGCGGTGCAGTTGTACGCAAACGTCATCAAACGTTACCCCCAGACGCTGGAAGAGCTTGAAAAAACCAACGGAAAGCGCTTCCTGAGGCGGCGCTACAAGGATCCGTTCACCGGCAAGGATGACTGGGAGCTGCTGAAGGTGGATGCAATGGGCGTCATCACCAACAGCAAGGTGAAGAAGAAGAAGGACGAGAAAAAGGGCAGCACCAACACCTTCATAACGGAATTTACCGGGTTGGGTGACGCCCAGACGTCGATGGGCCCGCAAGGGGTGAACATCGCCCTGCGCCGCCGTCCGAGCGAGGGTGCTCCGACGGATGGCGGAACTGGCCCGGCACCGCTGCCGCTGCCAGGTTCGGAACCGGCTCCCCCTCCACCGACGCCACCGGTCGATCCGAATGCCAATCCGAATCAGGCTGTAAACCCCAACCAGGACCCCAATCAGAACCAGAACGCAAATCTGAATCAGAACCTGAACCAGACCGCGAATCAGACCGCGAACCAGGGCCTGAATCAGAATGTGAATCAGACAGCAAATCAGGGCCTGAACCAGCCGAACAATCAACCTCCCGGCAATCTGCCGCCCGGGCTGCCTCAGGGTGTTGCCCCGAATCAGCAGCAGGTTCAGCAGGCGTACCCCAATGGAGTCCCACAGGCACCGGGCATGTTTGGACCCGGGCAGCCCCAAAACCAGCCGTCTGCGCCTAACGCACCCGGAGGAGCCGGACGGCCCGGAGCAGGGCAGCCCCAGGGCGGTGCGCTCGACATGATCCGCCAGGCGCTTACGAGTCCCTCTCCCAACATCCCGATGAATATGGGGCCGGGGCTGCAACTCGGACCAGGGATCGTTGGCGTTGCAAGTAAATACTCATCGAAGGCCATCAAGATCTACAACGAGCAGGAAGAGTACGACAAGTGGGAGTTCGTGTACGATCCCCGAAAGGACAAACGGCTCGCTGGCGCGCTGGCGCAAGCTGGGGGCGGGCAGCCCGGTGCGCTCCCAAATAACCCTGTCGGAACCCCGATGGGCAACAGCTCGGGCATAGGCGGCCGTCCGATCGGAGTCGGCAACCCGGGAATCGGCAGCCCAGGAATCGGCAACAATGCCCCTCCGAGCACCGGTCCGGGGTTCAACAACAGCCCGGTCGGCACACCTGGATTCGGTGGAGGCTTGCAGGGGGGAATGCAGGGTGGTTTCCAGGGAGGAATGCAGGGCGGCATGCAGCCCGGCGCCGGTCCCGGCCGAGGCACCGGAAATGTTGGCAACAGCGGTCCAGCTCCCATTGGCTCGGGCTATCCTCCAGCCATCGGATCGGGCTACAACGGCAGCCCAACCCAACCTTCGCCAGGCGCGCAGCAGCAGCCGCAACCCGGTCGACCCGGCGCATTCCCGCAACAACCGGGGGCCCAGCCCGGCACGCAACCCGGCTCCCAGCAGCCTGGCGCGCAGCAGCCTGGGATGCAACAGCCCGGTCAGCAGCCATTTCCGCAGCCGTTTCCTCCGCCAGGCAATCGCCAGCGGTAGCCTAGATCTCCAGCACGAACCCGCGTGCAGGCTTGCCCGTGGCCTGCTGGAGTATGTAGGCGTACAGCCGAACCTGACGCACGGCCCGGGTCCGGTCCTGGCCCGTCTTGTAGTCAATCACGGTCCAGCGGTCGCCTTCGTCGCGCACCAGGTCGGCTCTGCCTTCCACCACGGTGCCGTCTGCAAGCCTGAGGTTCAGCGGATACTCGCGATAAACGTGAGCAGCCTCGGCTCCGAACAGCGGGCCGGAAAGGATCTCGCGCCCCACCCGCTCTGCTACAACTCGGTCTTCGTCGGACAGATCAAACCGGCGTGCCAGGCCTGCCGCCGCTTCCGGCCCGTGCTCGAGGATGCCATGTAGGAGCCTTCCGAAAAGACGGCCCGAAGAACGCGGAGCCGTTGAAGGCCACTCCATCACTTCAACGGGTATGTCTCGCGCCTCCGGCAAGTCCCGAGCCTCCGTAGCCAGCTGCGCCTGCTCCGACGGAGTGCTGCCCGCCTCAATGCATGCCTGGCGGAACTGCTGCCACTTGCGATAACGTTCAAGCCCCGGGGCGGCGTCACCGTCCAGCAACGCTTCCCGCTCGGCACCGCCGTGCGTGTACCCGGCGTCGTCCAGCAGGGCGGGATCGAACCAGAGAACTGAATGTGATCCGGCACGCGGTTTGTGCAGCCCCGGCCGGACCTGAGGACTGTCCGCGTGCGGCGGTGCATTTAGGACGGTGTTGTGTCCAAACTCCGGGCAGCCAGGCGAAGCCTGGCTCTTGCGGCGAGCGTCCTTCGGCGGGTATAAGGAGTCGTAGAGAGGGCTGAGCCAGCCGCGCGCATACTCCTGGTCTCCAACCGCACAAACCACCAGAAGGTCTTCCGCACGAGTCGCCGCAACATATGCAACGCGGGCGCCTTCCTCGCGTTCTGCGGCGTTCTCTTCGTCCTCATGCTCGACCAGTTCTGCGGGAGCACACCCGAGCAGCCTTTGCGCGCACAAACTCCGCTGAGGATCGGAGTGAACCCAACGGGCGCAGCCAGTGCGGCTGACCAGACCCGCCGTTGGATCGGCAAGGATGACCACGGGAAACTGCAGCCCTTTGGCCTTGTGCGCCGTCATCAGGCTTACGCCATCCGACCGGGCTTCAACAACGGGAGCTTCGGCTGCTTCACCCGCTTCAGCTTCGGAGTTGAGCCACTCGACGAATTTCCGGAAGCTCTGCCGTGAGCGGGCGTCGCCCTGCCGCGCCAGCTCAGCAAGCCGATGGATATTGCCTAGTTTCCGGATACCGCCGCGATGGAATGCAAAGATGACGTGGCCGCGAACGGATTCGAGAAGACAGCGAATCGTCTCGGCAACCGGGCGCGAGTTCCGCATCCGCCGCAAGCTTGCCAGAATGTCCAAAGCTGCTCTCACCCGATCGAAGTCGGCGTTCGCATCGTCCGGCGCCGTCCAGCCGGGCCGTAGCTTCCAGCCGCTTTCGCGGGCGCGGAACAGCGTATTGTCAGGGATTCCGAACAGCGGACCGCGCAGTGTCGCGTAGACGCTAAGTTCATCGTCGGGCCACTCGATGGCGCGCAGGGCGGTTCGCAGCACGGCGATCTCTTCCCGTGAGTGCAGTCCGCGCGAACCGACCAGGACATGCGCGATGCCGCGGGACTCCAGTGCTCGAACATAATCCTCGGTCAGGTCACGTCCGCTGTTTGTTGCACGCCGGAAGAGAATGCACACATCGCCGGGCTTGATCTTCCTGCCGTCGCGGAGCCGCCAGGTGCAATCAGGCCCGGTCAGCCACTGAATAAATGCGGCGACTGCTCCTGGCATGCAGCCCACCACTGCGGATTCACGGAACCAGTTGCCTTCGTACGGCCGGGGCGCCGGCAGCGCTACCACCGCCGGCTGGCCTTCGAGTGCCGCGACACCGCCGTCCAGCTTCAGGTAATCCGGCATCTGATCCCGGAACGCCGAGTTGACGAATTCCTGAATGGCTGCAGTTGATCTCCAGCTCGTTCCGAGTTGCTCGAAGGCCGCGCCTCCGTCCTGCATCTCGGCACGCAACGTCGTGTAAAGCCGGGGATCGGCGCGCCGAAACCTGTAGATGCACTGCTTTGGATCGCCAACCACGAAGAGTCCATCGTCGGGTGCAATGCCTCGCAGCACTGCCACCTGAAGGGGATCTGTATCCTGAAATTCGTCCACGAAAATGCGGCCGTAGCGCGCGCGAAGATCCGTTCTTGCGTCCTTATGCTGCAGCAGCCCACGGGCTTTCACCAGCAGATCGGTGAAATCGACGGCGCCCGTTTGAGCCTTCTCACGCGTGTACAGCTCGACGCAACCCCACAGTTCCTCGCGAAGATCCGCTGCAAGGTCCGCTTCCAGCTTCAAGGTGTACTCGCGGAGGTCGCGTTCAAGGCTGCTGCCGCGGAAGGACGAAGCGTCCCTAAGCCGTCGCACGAGTGAGCCAAGTTCCGCTTCGGCTTCATCGAGGTCGAACGCACCGGCGCTCTCCGTTTGCCTGCACGATCTGACCGCCTCAGCTAGATGGTTGCGATACCAGCTGTTCTCGTTCTGCGGCCAATCTGCAAGCGCGTTCTCGCACGTGACGACGACGTGACCGGCCGCCGCTGCGCGATCGAACGGGTCCTTCCGCC
>DASQEG010000561.1:0-8337 GCA_035633775.1 Bryobacteraceae bacterium | reverse complement strand
GTCTTCTTCAGCACCGTCGGTGCGGTCGCAGCCTCTTCACGGTAGTACAGCCGTTCGTAGACCTCATCGGCCATCAGCCACAAGCCGTGCTTCCTTGCAAACTCCAGTAGCGCCGTCTGCTCTTCGTCGGTAGCAGTCCAGCCGTGCGGGTTCGACGGCGACGTGTACAGCAGGAGTTTCGTGCGCCGGCTCACAGCACGTTTCAATGCGTCGAAATCCACTGTGAACCGACGTCCGTCCAGCACATGCGGAACCTGTATCACCCTGGCATTCGCCATCTCGACGATGGCGCTGCCGTTGGGCCACGCGGGCGTGAGCACGATAGCCTCATCACCCGGATCGAGTACGCATCGGATGGCGACGTTCAAAGCCTGCACGCCAGAGGCAGTGACGACCACGTTCCGCTTCGGATCAACCTCGACTCCATGCAGCCGCCGGTAGTACGCCGCGAGCGCAGCACGTGTGGAGGGCATTCCGGCGTTGGATGTGTAGTAGGTCCATCCTTCGTCGAGTGCGCGCTGCGCAGCCTGCTTGATGAAGTGCGGTGTTGGCAGGTTGGACTCGCCGAAGTAGAGCTTCAGCACGCCGTCCATATTGAGAGCGATCTCGGCGAGTTCGCGGATGCGTGAGTGTGGTACTGCGGCAGCGGATTGCGCGATCTCAGGCATGACGTCGAATGGCTTCGACGGGCACAAACTGCGTCGGGTATTCGCCCGTGTAGCAGGAAGAGCAGTAACGATTGCGCTCGTCCTTTACTGCGTGGCTGAGTGCTTCCAGCGAGAGATAGCCAAGCGTGTCAGCTTCGACAAACCGCCGGATCTCCTCGACCGAATGATTTGCCGCGATCAGCTCCTTCTTGCTGGGCGTGTCGACGCCGTAGTAGCAGGGGGAGACGGTCGGGGGGCATGATATGCGCAGATGCACTTCGCGCGCACCTGCATTCCGTACCATGCGCACCAGCTTGCGGCTGGTCGTGCCCCGGACGAGCGAGTCGTCCACGAGAATGACACGCCTGCCCTGGAGCAGATGCCTGACGGGGTTGAGCTTCAGTTTCACGCCGAAGTCGCGGATCGCCTGAGAGGGTTCGATGAACGTGCGGCCCACGTAATGGTTCCGCATGAGGCCATGCCGGAAGGGGATGCCTGATTCGGCGGAGTAGCCGAGTGCTGCAGCAACGCCCGAATCCGGTACGGGTACAACGAGGTCTGCATCCACATGGTGCTCACGCGCCAGCAGGCGGCCCATCATTTCACGCGATTCCTGAACGCTCCGGCCGAAGACCACTGAATCAGGACGCGAGAAGTAAACGTGCTCGAAGACGCACTGATGGACGGAACCCTTGGGAGCGAACCGCTCGCGCACGACCCCCCGGGGCCCTACCGTGACCATCTCGCCGGGCTCGACGTCGCCCAGATATACGGCATCAATGAGGTCGAACGCACAGGTCTCGGACGCAAACACATAGGCGTGACGACCGCCCGAGAGTTCCAGCTGACCCATGGCCAGGGGACGGAAACCGTGCGGGTCGCGAGCAACGATGATGTGGTCCTGAGCGAGAAAGACCAGCGAGTAAGCGCCTTCCAACTGCAGCAGTGCTTCTCTGAGCGCTGAGGCAAGCGTCTTTTCGCGCGAGCGCGCAACCAGGTGCAGGACCACCTCGGTGTCACTTGAAGCCTGGAAGATGGACCCTTCGGCTTCCAGCTCGGCCCTGAGCTCCGCAGCGTTGGTGATGTTCCCGTTGTGCGCTACCGAAATGCGGCCCTTGTTGCAGGCTACCGAGAACGGCTGAGCGTTGTTGATGACGGTGTCGCCAGCGGTCGAATACCGGGTGTGACCGATTGCCTGCTCGCCAGGCAGTTCGGCCAGCACCGTCGGGGTGAAGATATCCGCCACGTGCCCCATCGACTTGAAAGTGTGGATCTCACGTCCGTCGAAGGACGAGATGCCAGCGCTTTCCTGGCCCCGGTGCTGCAGCGCGTGCAGACCCAGATAGGTCAGGTTGGCCGCCTCGGGGTGGCCGTAAATGGCGAAAACGCCGCATTCCTCGTGAAGCTTGTCGTCGAACATCACTCCCCGCTTATGGCTTATCGCCGCGATTCCAGTCGGTATTCCAAAGCCCGGTCCCACGCTTTGCGCAGGTCTGAGACTGCGGAGGAAATCAGGGGGAGGCCGCGGTTCGTGATTTCCAGACGCCCCTCCACGGTAACACCTGCCAGCATTGCTGGCACACCAAATTTGTCGGCAATTGTTTGGATGCGCGAGGGGTCGGTGCACGATACGAGAATTCGTGAGGCAGCCTCGCCGAAAAGCAGAAACTCCGGTCTGAGATCGCTGTCGAGTTCGACCTTCGCGCCGATGCCAAATTCGAAACTGCACTCGGCGAGCGCTACCGCCAGGCCTCCATCGCTGAGATCGTGCGCCGATTCGGCAAGTCCCTCGGTCGCAACCTGCCTCATGGCCGCTTGAAGCTGCTTCTCGAAACGCATGTCCAATACCGGGGGGAGGCCCCAGAGATCCTTCAGGACGTTCTTGGCGTATTGCGTGCCGCCGAACCGCACCTCATCGGAATCTCCCAATCCGCCGAGTAGCACGAGGGTTCGGCCGGCATTCCGGAACGACAGACCCAGTGGCGGGCGGGTGTCCAGCAATCCCACGATCCCGATAACCGGGGTCGGGAAGATGGGCGTGCCGAGAGTCTCGTTATAGAGGCTGACGTTGCCCCCCGTGACAGGCACCTCGAAGAAGTCACAAGCCTCTGCCAGGCCCTCGATGGAAGCGACCAGTTGTGCCATGATCTCGGGGCGCTCAGGGTTGCCGAAATTAAGATTGTTCGTCGTTGCCACCGGCAGAGCTCCGACGGTCGACAAGTTTCGGCAGCATTCGGCAACGATCAGCTTCGTTCCTTCGCGCGGGTCCAGGTAGCAGTACCGGCCGTTGCCGTCGAGTGACATCGCAACAGAGGTACCTGTCTCCTTCAGCCGGATGATCGCTGCGTCGGCCGCACCGGGTCCGGCCAGGGTATTGGTCCGTACCATCCAGTCATACTGCTCCCAGATCCAGCGCTTGGAGCAGATATCGTCGGCGGCAACCATGGTCAGAAGGTCTGCATTGAGGTTCGCGCTGGCGGGCACGGGCGTACCCCGCTTGACTGGATGGGCCCGCCACGGTTCCGTGTACGGCCGCTGGTACAGCGGTGCTTCGTCAGCGAGTTCCCGGCTGGGTATGTCGGCGACCACCTCACCGCGGTTGCGGACAATCAGCCGGCCGGTATCGGTGACCACGCCAACCGTTGCGGCTTCGAGACCCCACTTCCGGAACACCTCGAACACCTCGTGTTCGCGCCCCTTTTCAGCGACCAGCAGCATGCGCTCCTGAGATTCGGACAGCATGATCTCGTAAGGCGTCATGCCTGTCTCGCGCTGCGGCACACGCTCAAGATCTACCTCCATGCCTGTTTCGGCGCGACTGCTCATCTCGCAGGTGGAGCATGTTAGGCCGGCCGCGCCCATGTCCTGAATACCTACGATGGCCCCAGTTTTCATGGCTTCCAGGCACGCTTCGAGGAGGAGCTTCTCCATGAAGGGGTCGCCGACCTGAACGTTCGGCCGCTTCTGCTTCGATTCCTCGGTGAACTCGGCCGAAGCCATGGAGGCGCCGTGAATGCCGTCGCGGCCGGTGCGCGCACCTACGTAGATGACGGGGTTTCCGGTTCCCTGCGCCTTGCCGTAGAAAACATCGTCATGACGCACGATGCCGAGTGCAAAAACATTTACCAGCGGATTTCCGTTGTAGCAGGGCTCGAACACGCACTCACCGACGATTGTGGGCACGCCGAAGCAGTTCCCGTAATGCGAGATGCCAGCGACCACACCTTCCACGATGCGAGCATTACGTGACCCCGCCTGCGTGTCGTCCATCGAGCCGAAACGCAGCGCGTCGAGCACAGCGAGGGGGCGGGCGCCCATGGTGAAGATGTCACGCAGGATGCCGCCGACGCCTGTTGCTGCCCCCTGAAAGGGCTCAATGAAGCTCGGGTGGTTGTGCGATTCGATCTTGAAAGCAATGCCGTAACCGCCGCCAATGTCGATGATGCCGGCGTTTTCGCCCGGCCCCTGCAACACCAGGCGACTGCGCGTGGGCAGTTTCCTGAGGTGTACGCGCGAACTTTTGTACGAGCAGTGCTCGCTCCACATCACGCTGAAAATGCCGAGCTCTGTCCAACTGGGATCGCGGCCCAGGATTTGCCGGATCTTGTCGTACTCGTCGGCCGTGAGCCCGTGAGTTGCGATCACCTCCGGGGAGAAGGCGAGGGCGCTCACGAACGCACTCCGAGCGTCGCCGCCACCGACTGCAGCACAACGAGACCGTCCGTCGAGCCCATCAGCGGATCGGATGCGCGCTCGGGATGCGGCATCATGCCGAGAACGTTCCGCTCGCGGTTCAGGATGCCCGCGATGTCCTGAGCCGAGCCATTGCACGGCCCGACATAACGGAACGCGATCCGATCCTCATCGCGCAATTCCGCCAGAGTCCGCTCGTCAGCGTAATAGTTGCCTTCGCCGTGCGCGACCGGGATCTGGAGCACCTGCCCTGGCGTCGCTGCATTGGTAAATGGTGAGTTCGTCGTTTCAACGCGGATCTGAACAGGTTTGCAGAGGAACTTCAACTCGGCGTTCCGCAGCAGCGCCCCGGGCAGCAGGCCCGATTCGACCAGGATCTGGAAGCCGTTGCAAAAACCCATGACCAGTCCCCCGTCGGCGGCGAACTTCCGGACAGCTCCGACTACTGGGGAAAATCGGGCAAGGGCACCGCAGCGGAGGTAATCGCCGTAGGAGAACCCGCCGGGCAGAATGACCGCGTCGACGTCACCCACCCGGTCAGAGTCATGCCAGATGTATTCGGCCCGGTGGCCGGCATTATGAGTGACGGCGTACCAGGCGTCGTGGTCGCAATTGCTGCCGGGAAACACAACGACACCGATTTTCATGGGGATAACCCCATGTTACCGCGTGTCGCCTTACTGGACACCTGCCGAGAGAGAGAGGTTGGCTGAGACGCTGCCAGCAGGTTTCCGCATCGCCGCGGGAGAGCATCGCCGGGTGTGATCCATGCAGCGCTGCCACGCCATGTGGATTGTCCGGAAGACTTCCTTCGCCTGGAAAGGACAGATGAGAACGTCCCATGCACCCAGGTTCAGAACCTCTGCCCAGAGCCGGTCTTCGCCCGTCTTCGAGACTACCACCACCTCGGGCGGCGCGGGCAGCCGCAAAGCACGTTCGACGGCGTCTCTCCACGTTCCATCGGGCAGCCTCTCGTCGCAGAGAAGCACCTGAACCTCGTTACGGCTGAGAATCTGTTCTGCCGAGGAGAGGTGGCTGGCCGTCTCCAAAATCCATGTCGTGTGGCTCACGATCCGAGCCAGCGCTGCGAGCTGATTCTCGTTGGAACTGATCGCAAGGATGCGGACAACTGTGTTCACTTGGTCCATAACGGCACCTTGAGAAGTCTTAATAATTCGAGCGTATCACTGTAGTACACGTCTGTAAACGGTACGGGGGTTAGCGCTCGATTAACGGTTGTTACACAAACCCGGACGGCGGCTTCAGAACACCCACCGACGTCGTAGGCCGGTGCGAGCGCTATGGCAGCAGCGTTCGGCAAGCATCCGTCCCGTTAGCCGCTGTACAGTGGAATAATGGACCCGCGACGCACCGAACGCATGGCTGAGACCCTGCGCGAGGAGCTCGAAGAGCTTATTACCTGTGAGCTGACTGACCCTCGCCTCCGGGTTACCGGCGTTGCCGAGGTGCTTCTTTCACCCGATGGCCGGGTCGCCCGCGCCCGTTTGTTGATGAACGGATCTGCTGAGGAGCAGAAGGAGTCGCTGGCCGCCGTCGATCACGCGCGTGGGTACATTCGTCGCGAACTCGCTGAACGAGTAGACATCTTCCGCCTCCCCGAAATACAATTCGAAGCAGCGGTACCGGCTGAACTGGCGCCACGAGTCCCTCATCTGCTGAAGAGGGTGAGGCGCGGCCGACCCCGCTGAACGAGCCGGACAGCTCGCTGCCGGTGCGGGCTCACGCGCAACAAAACACGTGTGTGCAGCAACATGCAGCTTGTTCTGGAGAAATTTGCGACTGCGCGCACCCATATTCGCGGCATGGTTCCTCTGGGCGACTGCTGGTCTGCCGGGTGGCGGCGCGTCGCCGTTGACAGAACGCCAGAGCTCGCAGGTTCTCCGTTTCGAAGAAAGCCTCGACTCCATGGGTACCACGTACACAATCGTGGCCTACGGAACCGACCGGTACCGCCTGCAGTCTGCGGTCGAGTCCGCCTTTGAAGAGGTCAAACGGCTTGAGGAGCTCCTGTCGAACTACCGGCCCGAAAGCGAGTGGAGCCGACTGAACCGAGCTGCCTCGGCAGGCCCGGTTCGCGTCTCCGAAGAATTGTTCGAGCTGCTTTCCTCCTGCATGAACTACAGCCGGATGAGTGAAGGAGCGTTCGACATCACAGTCGGCCCGCTGATGAAAGTTTGGGGTTTCTATAAGGGCTCGGGCCGTTTCCCTCACCGGGCAGAAATCAAAGGTGCCATGGCTCGGGTCGGGTACCAACTCATAGAACTCGATGACGCGAATAAAACTGTCCGCTTCCGCCGGCCGGGTGTCGAACTTGACCCGGGTGGTATCGGCAAAGGATATGCCGTCGATCGCGCCGTGGCCATCCTGAGGCGCGGTGGCGTGCAGTCGGGTTTGATCACGGCAGGCAGCAGCAGTATCTATGGAATTGGCTCTCCGCCGCACGAACCCAGGGGCTGGCATGTTGCCCTGCGGCATCCCAAAGACGCACGCAAGTCCGTTGCCGACGTCTGGCTCCGAGACGAGTCAATGTCGACTTCGGGAAACTACGAGAAGTTCTTTCTCGCCAATGGCCGCCTTTACAGCCACATCATGGATCCTCGCACGGGCTATCCCGCTCAGGGCATGCTCTCGGTATCGGTGATCGCACCGCGCACCATCGACAGCGAAGCCTGGACCAAGCCTTACTACATCAACGGACGCCGCTGGGCGGCGTCCCGCAAAACTAACAGCACTCGCGTGTTTCTCTGCGAGGACAGAACGGAACCTTTATGCGCGTGGCTCCAATGACCAGCCGTTTTCTTGATGCCTGCAGGCGCCGGCCCACGGACGTACGGCCGGTGTGGTTTATGCGGCAGGCGGGCCGGTATCTCAAACCCTACCGCGATATTCGGTCGCATCACGGAATTCTTGAGATGTGCAAGCGACCGGACATCGCGGCGGCAGTCACCCTGCAACCGGTCGAGATCCTCGACGTGGACGCTGCCATCATCTTTGCCGATTTGCTTCTGCCCGTCGAGCCCATGGGGCTGCGACTGCAGTTCATCGCCGGAGAAGGCCCCGTCATCGACAATCCCATCCGCACGTCACATGACATCGACGCGCTTTCGATCTCCGATACCGACGATCTCGGCTACGTCGGCGAGTCGATTCAGCAGGTGGTGAGGGCTCTGGGCAATCGCATCCCTGTGATCGGATTTGTAGGCGCGCCGTTCACGCTCGCCAGCTACATGATTGAAGGCGGTGCTTCCCGCACATTTCTGCAGACCAAACAGCTGATGTATCGGGACGAAGGTTTGTGGCGAAGGCTGATGGGCAAGATCGTCGACGTCCTCGGTTCCTTCGCGCTGCTGCAGGTATCCTCGGGTGCGCGTGCGATTCAGGTATTTGACAGCTGGGTCGGCGCTCTCGGCCCGGATGATTACGTACGCTATGTCGCGCAGTACTCCCGTGCTCTCATAGAACGCATCCGCAGCACCGGTGTGCCTGTGATTCACTTCGGCACTGGCGCTGGCGGATTCTTCCGCGAGCTTCACGCAGCCGGCGGTGATGTCATGGGGGTCGACTGGCGGGTCAACATCGACCAGGCCTGGACCGAGATCAGCTATCGCTCCGCAGTGCAGGGCAACCTTGATCCGGTAGCTCTCTTTGCGCCTCTGCCGGAACTCCGGAACAAGGTATCAGAGCTGCTACGCCGGACAGGAACACGCCCCGGTCACATCGTTAATCTCGGCCACGGCATTCTTCCGGAAACTCCTGTCGAGAACGTGAAAGCCGTGGTCCAGATGGTGCGAGAGTTCAAGCCGTAAGCTGTGCCGGGCCCAGTCATTATCGTCGGGGGCGGCATCTCAGGGCTGGCCACAGCCTGGTATCTCCACAAAGCGGGTATCCCATCGACGATCGTCGAACGTGAGGATCGCCTCGGTGGCGTGATCCGCACCGAACACATCGAAGGCTGCGTCGTCGAAGGCGGGCCAGA
>DASQEG010000560.1:0-2092 GCA_035633775.1 Bryobacteraceae bacterium | reverse complement strand
GGTTATCTGATTCGCGGATGCGTTCTCGATTCCCGCCAACTCTTCGCTGAACTCGAAAACGCTGGAGTTGTCGCCGTTCTTCACCACCTGGTACTCGATGACGCCGTTCGGCTTCTGAGTCTTTTCGTCAGGCTGGAAGTTATACAGCTGCATGTAGATCCCCATCTTTTCGTCGCGCTTGAAGCTTTCGTTCAGGCGGGGACGAACCTTTGACGTGCCGATGACGAACTGCCCGGTGCCGATGCTCTTGGTGGGAACCTTCTCGATCAGATCCGCCAGCACGACCGTGCTCGAGGCCAGCTTCTCCTCATCAAAGTGCGGCACCTGCAGCGCCATTTCGTAGTTGTTCATGTTGCCGCTGACGATGTCCTTCGCGACCACGTTCAGCCGGTACATGCCCGGGGCGAGCGGAACTGATTTCTGATAGACACTGGCGCGCTTGGCGTAGTCGCCCAACATCGGCGTCGGAGCTTCCACCGTGACCGTGTCCTCGAAGATGTTTACTGGACGACGCGTCATCGATGTGATTCGGGCGTAAATGTTCACAGTGGCGCGCGACAGCCCCTCTTTGTCCTGGAACTGCAGATCGCGGTTGTCGAACTGCAACGTGATGTTGCTCATTACGCTGGAGTTGGTGATCCGCATGAAATCAGCCCGCGCCCGCATGGGCAGGAGGTTGAAGCGGATCGTCGAATTGACGGCAGCCTCGAGGTCCTTGAACTTGATCTGCGGCGGCTTCTGCAGCATGGCAAACTGCTGCAGGCGCTCGAACTGATTCATGCGCATGGAGGTCGGCTGATTACCGATGCCGAGCCGGGTGCCGTCCGTACGGCTGAAGCGGTCAGCCTTGGACGAGAGGCCCATCTGCTCCATGAGCGTCAGGCCCGCGTTCGGTACGTACAGGAGTGCGTCCTTCTCGGAAGGATCCATGGTCATCCGGTACTCGCCCGTCATTGTCGGGTCGACGAACTCGATATTGACGTCATTACCGATACCCTCAATCCAGCGATACCGCCACTTCTCGAAGGGATAGGTCGAGGTGGTGCCGCCGCCTTCCTCGATGGGGCGCTCGTAGGTGCCGCCCGAAGGGTGCGACTCGATTTCCGCCGGAGGACCGAACGTGATGTAAATGCGACCGCGATCCGTCTTCCAGCCCGGGATGCCGGATGCATAGCGCTCGTTCGCGTAGGCGATCCGGCGGTAGTGCTCTTCCTTGTATTCGTTCTCCGACGAGTCTGGGGTTGGGTCACGCCGCAGCCAGAACTGCTCGATAAACTGCTGCTTTTCGTCGTCCGTCTGCAGGCGCTTGAAAGCCTGCCGCTCCTCATCCGTGATGATGTACCCAACGTCCTCGCTCAGCCACTTACGGTAAGGACCCTCGAGCTCCTTCCGGAGCTTCTCCTCGCGCTTGCGGATCTCTTTCGCGCTGAGCGGCTTGGCTACAGTTTCGCGGGGTGCGGCGCTGCTGTCTTTCTTGTCGGCGGCAAATACAAGGCCACCCAGCACGAGCGCTCCGGCGGAGACGATGGAAAGCTGGCGGTAATTCATGGACACAAGTTCCCCTGACAACCTTACGATCGGAACTACTACAAGTTTAGAGCCACGGCGACCCGACGGTCAATGACCACCCGGAGGGCCGGCGGGGAGACTCGCTGAAGGGACGCGCCCAGCAACTCGCACGGGTACGCAGTCGTGCGAGGCGAACCTCACGTCGTTTCCTGGACTTCTATATGGATGAGCGGCCGACCGGATCGGATCTGCTCCGTCCACTCGAGAATCACCCTGTCCAGCCAGAAGTGCGGTTTTGAGCGGGCGATGAAACCGAGATGCCCTCCGTGCTCCGTCGCAAGAAGCTGGATATAAGGGTTGCCCGTGAGCCGCGAGTCCGAAAACAGATCGAACGGAATCATCGGATCATCTTTTGCCTGGATGATGAGTGCAGGTACCCGAATGTGAGGCAGGAACTGCAGCGAGGACTGAGTCGCGTAGTAGTTGTCCGCCGTACCGAATCCGAAGTACGGAGCGACATAGGCGTCGTCGAACTCGTAGACGGAGCTCACACGGGCGAGCTTGCCAATTTGGTATGACTCGG
>DASQEG010000559.1:0-10800 GCA_035633775.1 Bryobacteraceae bacterium | reverse complement strand
ATTGTAAAGGACGGAGAAAGGAGCGGGCGGCCGAGGAGGTACGGTAGCCGCCCGCGAGAGTCAGAAGTTAGAAGTAGAACTTCAGACCGAGCATCATGGACCGGCGGCCCACTTTGTTGTCGGTGTAACCGAAGCGCGGGTTTGTGAGTTGCCCGGCTGCGTTGAAGTTCAGGGTCAGGTTCGCATCCGCGTTGCCGATGAAGCTAGGCAGCGGATGGTTGAGGAAGTTGTACGCCTGAGCCCGGAACTGCAGGCGCTTCGATTCGGTGATCGCGAACTCCTTAAACAGCGACAGGTCGGCCTGCCAGAATGCGGGACCGGTCATTTGCGGCATGACATAAGGTCCATTCACACCGGGCTGGCCATTGACACCGGGAATAGGCGGAGCAAAGCAGGAAGGGTTCATGTACTGACCGTCCTGCAGATTCTGGCTGGGATCGCATGTTAAACGTGGCATCAGCCGGGTGGCGTTCGTTCCCGTTACCCACTGATTGCTAACCGTACCTGTTCCGAGCGGGTTCGGAGCCGCCAGGCCGAAGTTCGCGTCTCGGCTGGCGAACTGCAGGTTGGCGCCGGAGTACGCCTGTACGATACCCGAGATTTGCCAGCCGTTAACAACGCCACGCGCGAACGCATTGGCATCCCTCGACAGCACATCCGGCATGGTTAGGACGTAGCTGATTGCAAGGTTGTGGCGACGATCGAACGGGAGCGGGCCATAGTTCTGGTGGAGGTCGAACGGATTGAGGTCATTGTTGGTGATGCCCAATGCCTTGCCCCAGGTGTATGCCAGTGTGAAGTTCGTACGCCCCGTCTGCTTTGCCAACAGCGCCTGCAGCGAGTTGTAGTTCGAATACAGGTTGTGACGGAATACTCGCAGATCCTTCCACTGTGACAGTGGACGATACTTGTTCGGATCGCCCTGCGGATCATTCAACATCGCTCCCAGGGGAACGAGATTGATGTTCGCGAGTGCACCACCATTGACGAGGTTCTTCGACTGATTCCCTACGTAGGCGACCTCGCCCAGCATGCGGCCGGGCAGCCGCTGGGAGATGGTGAAGCTGTAGCTGTCCGTTAGTGGATGCCTGTCATCGGCGGAATCGACGGTTTCGCCGCCGAATACCAGTGCCCCTGCACCCCCGCGAGTGTCGACTTCACTCAGGTTCAAGCCTCCGGAAATCGTCGTGCGACGAACTCCCGCCGGCATGTCCATAGCGCCTGCTGCGAGTTGGGCATCGTGGTAGACGAAGCGTCCCCAGCCACCGCGCATGACGGTAGCACCCGTACCGAAGATGTCCCACGCCATCCCAAACCGTGGCGCCCACCACATCGTCTTCGTCGCCCAACCGGAGAGAGGCACGTCAGGGTTCTGTGCATTCCAGCCAAGTCCCGGGAACGAGGAGGCCGGCGCAGTAGGGCTGTAGAGCGAAGGCACCCAGGTAGCGATGCCGATGCCGTTGCGAGCCGTCCAGGGCTGCATGTGTTGTCCACGCAATCCAAACTCGAGAGTTAGGTTGCGGCGCACCTTCCAGGAATCCTGTGCGAAGAACGCGTACTCCTTCCAGCCCATATTGCGGTTGATCTGGAGCGAATTCTCTGTATAGCTGTCGATGTATCCGCCAACCATGTCGGCCAGGACGTTGCCCGTCGAAAGGGCGTGCCCCGTGCCAAACTGGATCAGGCCGGCGGAAGGTTCGTTACCCGGCTGCGCATTCGTGATGCTGCCGAAGTAGAAGCCGAACTTCATCGTGTGTGTGCCCACGATCTTCGAGACCGTGTCGTTGATGGTGAACAGGTGCTTGGTTGCGAACAGGACGGGGTCAAAACCTCCGGCGAGCCACATTCCGGCAACCGGGCCCGACCAGGACAGGAAGCCCGGGATCTTGTCATCCTGCTTGAAGATGCCCTGGTAAGGATAGTTGTTCGCCGCTTTCGTCATCCTGTCGTAGTCCTGATAGGAGTTCGGAAAATCTACGAACGTGTACCCGAATACGAACTCGTTCGTTAGGGTCGGATTCAGCACCTTGGTGAAGTTTGCGGATATGGAATCGCTGGCGTTGCGCCCCTCTACCGGCGTGGGCAGCGGCACTGCTCCAGCGTTCCGCCACCACAACTGGATCGGGAAAGGCTGAACCTCTCGCTGGCGGTTGTAGCGGACGAACAGCTTGGTGTAATCGCTGATGTTGTAGTCGACTTTGGTCGCGAACTGCCACATGTTCTGCGGAATGTTTAGGACCTGCGCCCAGTTATAGCCGCCGGTAGTAGCGGGGTCAATGTTGGGTTCGGGCACCAGCCCGAGCAGTCTCTGCATGCCCGGGTCTACCGGAACCTGGCGGTTGGCGAACTTGCCGGCAATGTCAGCGCCGGCAACGCTGAATGTGCGGTTGATCGTCGCGAGGTAGTTGGTGTCGCTGAAATCGCCGCGTTTCATCGCGGCGGTTGGAACGATAGCCTGGAGCAGACCGGTGTCGATTGTCTGCTTGAAGTACTCGTAACCGGCGAAGAAGAACAACTTGTCGCGGTTGCGGTTGAAACCTGTACCCGGAATCAGAACAGGTCCACTAATGTTTCCGCCCGGAAAGTAGTACTGGTTCTCGGGCTTCTTCAGGCCGAGCTTGTTGTTGTACCAGTCGTTCGAGTACAAGGCGTGATGTCGGGCGAACATGTACCCTGTTCCGTGGAAGTCGCGGCCACCGCTCTTGGTAACAGCGCTGATGACGATCGGACCTTTGTAGTTTTCCGCGGCAAAGTTCGAGGTCTGGATCTTGATCTCCGAGATCATGTCGGGGTTCGGGTTCACCGGCGTGGCGCAGTTGCAGCCCGGGTCGGCTGTGTGCGCCCCATCCAGAGTGATATCGAGCGCTCCGGTCGGCGTGCCGTTCGCGGAATAGTTGCCGATCGCGCTCTGCCTTCCACCATCTCCATTGCCGTTGATACCCATGTTTTCGCCGTTCCAACCGGGCCTGTTCTCCGGCCCGCTGGCAACCGGCGTGAATCCGGGAACGATCTTGATGAATTCTGCGGCGCTGCGGCTCACGATGGCGACGTTCTGCAGCTGCTGAGTCGTGATGACCGTCGCTTTTTCGCCCGAGTCGACCGGAGTCAGCGTCTCGAGCAGATCGGTAACGCGAATCTCGGTTCCGACCGTTCCCACCTCGAGAGCGATGTTGGGGAGAGTGCGGCTGTCCCCCGGATTAAAGGTGAGCCGCTCCACCTTATAGGTACTGAAGCCTGGAGCTTCCACCGCGACTGTGTAGGCGCCCGGGAAGATACCCGTGATCGAGAAGTACCCTTCTGCGTTGGACGAAGCCTTGCGAGTATCTCCCGAATTGATGTTGGTCAATGTGACCTGTGCATTCGGGATGACGGCTCCCGATTTGTCCTGAACGATTGCCGTTAGCGATCCTGTCACCTGCTGCCCCCACAAGGATGTGGTGAGTGCAGCCAGAATGCAAACCGCCAAGGCCAACCTTGGTCTGAAGTTCGACATGGTCCCCCTAGAAGAAACACACCCCGCCACGCGGCGGAGCGATACCTGAATACTATATGCGTACTAGTATGTTTCTATCAATTGGCAGGGGTTAGTACAACGCCTGACATCGCAACCTTGGCAGGCTACTCACGTTAACGGCTGAAGTCCATATGTCTCAATGACATGAATGACGTTAACGCGATGCGTGGGGCATCCTGGAACCTGTTACAATCCGTTGAGACTTTGTCGCAGGTTCTGTCATGAGTGCTCCGGCAGAAACACCGGTCGGCCAGCCGACGACTGCCGCCCAGCGCGATGCGCTGGACCGGATACTGGCATCGGGCGTCCTCGACCGCGCTCCGAATCTCGCTCTGATGCTCCGCTACGTGTGCGAGCAGGCGTTCGAAGGGCGAACCGCGGATATCAAGGAATACAACATTGCGGTCGAGGCGTTAGGACGCGATCCCGGCTTCGATCAAAAGAAGGACGCGATCGTCCGCGTCGAGGCGCATAAGCTCCGTAAACGCCTGGCTGAGTACTATCGCAGTCGGGGAGCGCACGACCCGGTCGAGGTGTTGCTTCCGCCCGGAACATACGTTCCGCGGTTTACGATCCGACCGACTGGAGAGCCCGCTCCTGCCGCGCCAGAAACCGCCGAACCGGCGCCGTTGCCGACGGTGCCGGCGGACCACGTTCCGGAACCGCTTCCAGTTCAGGTCCTTGTTGCAGTTAACGTTCCGGAGAAGAGGGCGGCGTTAACCGCAAGTTCCGTGGAACGTGCCAGGTTGCGGCTGGTGGCAGGTGTCGCTGTGGGCCTGATTCTGGTCGCGAGCCTTGGAACACTGATGGTCGTGAAGCGACAGGCCGGGACCGAGAGTGCCCCGGTCATGGCACCGCCCGGGCCGACACTCCCGGTACATGCAGCCCAGCCCGGACTTCGGTTCGTGACTGGTAGCCAGGCGCCCGGGTTTCTGGACCAGGATGGTCTGCTCTGGGCTCCGGACCGGTACTACTCGGGAGGCACTATTGTTTCGAGTCCTGCAAGACCGATCGCGCGCACTTCGCACGCGGACCTGTACCTGACGCGCCGCGAAGGTGATTTCTCTTACACGATTCCGCTAAGCCCCGGAGTGTATGAATTGCGATTGCACTTCGCAGAGACGGTCTTCGGAGAGGGGAACATCGCGGGTGGCGGCGAGAGCAGCCGGGTGTTCCTCGTCACGGCAAATCGTTCTCCCCTCCCCATGGGCGACGTCCTGAGCGAGGCGGGCGGTCCAAACACTGCGAACGTCCGGGTCGTCAAGGACGTCAGGCCGGCTGAGGATGGCTTCCTCCACCTCGAGTTTGCGCGTGTCAAGGATCACGGGTTTGTGAACGCCATCGAACTCGTGCCTGGCTTGCCGGGCCAGATGCACCCGGTCCGGATCGCGGCACGGCCCACGGGGTTCGTGACCTCGGCCGGGACACGCTGGTCGTCGGACCGCTATGTCGTCGGAGGACAGGCGATCACCCGGCAGGAACCTGTTCAGGGCGCTGAGAACCAGGACGTGTTCCGGGGAGAGCGCTTTGGTCACTTCGACTATGACATCCCAGTAGCTCCGAACGGCCGCTACTCAGTGACGCTGTACTTCGCGGAACGCTGGTTCGGTCCCACAAGGCCCGGAGGCGGAGGGGAGGGAAGTCGCGTGTTCGACGTCTACTGCAACGGCCGGACTCTGCTCAGAGCGTTCGACGTGTACAAGGCTGCGGGCGGATCTGAGCGCGCGCTGCAGAAGACGTTTCGAGGCCTGGAACCGAATGCGCTCGGCAAGCTCCGGCTGATGTTTGTACCGGTCAGGAACTATGCCATGATCAACGCCATCGAGGTCGTCGACGAAGGGCGCTGACCGAATGAACCCCCCGGCGAGGGCAATGAGGACGATCCTGTCTGGCCTGCTTTGCGCGGTTCTTCTGCGGCCCCACGAGGTGACGCAGGTTCAACTGCTGCTGGAACGCAAGCTCGGGAAGCAGATTGAAGCGATTGAGGCCTCGACCGCCGGAATTCTCGGCGTCGTTGCCGTGGACCTTACCTCCGGCCGCGTCGTGCTAAACCGGAACGGCGACGCCGTGTTTCCGCAGGCCAGCGCCATCAAGATCCCGATCATGATGAAGGTGTTTGAGCAGGTGAAAGCCGGCAAGCTCCGACTTGACCAGCCCGTCAATGTATCTCCAGCAGACGCTGTCGGAGGAAGCGGGCGGCTGGCCGCTACACTGCGTGAGCATTCGATGCCGCTGACGATCGAAAACCTGGTCACCGCGATGATCGAAAGCAGTGACAACACCGCGACGAACAAGCTGATTGGCCTCGTCGGGGCTCCCGAAGTGAACTCCATGCTTGCGCGCCTCGGCTTCTTGAACACCCGACTCCGACGCATCATGATGGACGTTCAGGCGGCGGAGCGAGGAGATGAGAATGTTTCTACGCCCGTCGAGATGGTGCGCATCGTCGAGCTAATTTACCGCGGCAGGGCTGTGGATCACGCATCTTCCGTGCGTATGCTGGATGCGCTGAAACTCGTCAGAGGCGACTTCCGGGCCGCTGTGCCGGCGCACGTTGTCGTTGCTTCGAAGACGGGGGAATTGACGGGAGTTCGCACCGAGGCAGGCGTGGTCTTTGTTCCTGGCCGCCCGTTCGCGTTCAGCGTCTGCGCGACCTTCCTCAGCGGCGACGAGAATCCAATACCGCCGGTGGCGAGAGAACTCTACGCTCACTTTGATAAGCTCTCCAGGTCCAATGCCTTCGGCAACGGAGGGGTGCGCTGAGCTCGATCAGTTATCGGCGCGCTAAAATCAAGAGGTTTGCGCTCTCAGTCAGGTGCCCGGCATGCCGCAATCGACTCAGCCACTGCTTTCTTCGCTGCCGAACCTGAACCTTGTCGCCATTCTTGACATCCTCGTCGTTGCATTCCTCATTTATCAGTTCCTGATTGTCGTCAGAGGACGCCGCGCGGCCCACATCCTCGTAGGTGTACTGACGCTCGCAGGCCTGTTCTTTGCCGTGTCGGCGCTCGGCTTCGAAGTGCTGCGAACGATTCTGGCCGGGCTTGCGCCATATGTGCCGTTCGCCCTGATCGTCCTCTTTCAGTCTGAAATCAGACGGGCACTGGCGCGACTCGGCGGCTACCGCTGGTTGTCGATTGGGGGACGGCTGCAGAAACGCGAGGTGGCTGAGGAACTGGTGCTTGCGCTCACGCAGTTGCAGCAGCAGAGGGTAGGCGCACTCATCGTGATCGAACGTGACATTGGGCTGCGGAGTTTCATTGAGAGTGGCGTGCCCATGGACGCCTACGCATCCCGAGACTTGCTGCTGACCATCTTTCATCCCGGCAGCCCGTTGCATGATGGTGCCGTAATCATGCAGGCAGACAGAATTGCGGCTGCAGCATGTTTTCTGCCGCTGACCGTGAAGCCTGCGCTCGCTCGCCATCTTGGGACGCGGCACCGTGCAGCGATCGGGGTCACAGAAGAAACGGACTGCCTTTCGCTCATCGTTTCCGAAGAGACCGGCAGAATTTCGCTCGCGTCCGGCGGTGAGATCGAGCTCAATGTCACGGAACAGCGTCTGGAACAGCGTCTCACCGAACACATCATCCGCCGCCGCGGGTCGAGCCTGAAGCCGCCCGGCCGAGCCTCATCCCAGCATCCTGCGGGGGAGGTGGCCCGTAATGCGCGCGCTGATTGACAAGGCGATGTGGATTGGCCTGTCCCTTGCGAGCGCCTTCGGTCTCTGGTACTGGTTCGCCAACGAGAGGGAAATCGCAGCCACGGTACCTGTTACCGTCACCTACCGTAATCTGCCGCCGGACCTCGAGATTACGGCGGACCCCCCGGCGAGGATGTTTCTTCGGCTTCGCGGGCCAGCGTCCCGCCTCAGCGAGGACGACCTTCGTTCCACAACACTCACGTTCGACCTTGGACATGTACATGGTTCCGGTGAGGTGACGGTTCCGGTAACCGCACGTGAGCTGGGCCTGCCCGGGCGTGTCACGCTGCTGCGTGCCGTCCCGTCCAGGGTACGTTTTCAGTTCGACCGCCGTCTTGAGCGCAACGTCCCGGTCGAGGTCCGCTATATAGGGCCGCCGCCGGACGGATATCGCATCAGAGACCAGCAGATCACACCTGCAACGGTCCGGATCGCGGGTCCTGAACCAGCCGTTCAGCGTTCCGTTAACGTCGTCACAGACGCTATCAACCTTAGTTCCACGGTCGGCAGAGCCGAGTTCCGCGTTCCAGTGTCGGTCGAAGACCCGGCCGTTCGCCTCCTCGACACGGACGGCGTAGTCACAGTTCAAATTCAATTGGAGAAAATTCCCAGGCTTGAGTAACACGAGAAAGCTGTTCGGCACAGACGGCATTCGCGGCCAGGCAGGCAAAGCCCCGCTGGATCCCGAGACGGTTTATGCGCTCGGCAGAGCGTTGGGCGAGTGGGCGTCAGCGCACGGCCAGAGTCCCGAGGTGGTGATCGGGATGGACACCCGCGAGTCCGGGCCGGAGCTGGCCTCCGAGATCGCCGGCGGACTGCGTGACGCAGGTGTCGCGTCGCGCTTTGCCGGGCTGATTACCACCCCCGGGGTGGCATGGCTGACCCGTACGCGGGATTTTGTCGCCGGTGTGATGATCTCCGCTTCTCACAATCCGTACGAGGACAACGGCATCAAAGTTTTCGACCACTCTGGCTTCAAGCTTCCCGACGACCAGGAGCGGCAACTGGAGAGCCGCATCTTCGAACTGATCAGCGCAGGCGTGACACCCAGGCCCGCGTCACTCACCATCGACGAGGGGCTGGATGAGGCCTACATTGACTTTCTGGTACAAGTCACCGGATCCAGCTTCAAAGGCATGAGACTGGTCCTCGACTGTGCAAATGGGGCTGCGTCACACCTGGCAACGGATCTCTTCAGCAGGCTCGGTGCTGAGGTACACACGATCGGTTGCTCGCCCAATGGCCGCAACATCAATCTCGATTGCGGAGCGCTTCACGTCGACAACTTGCGAGCCGAAGTGCTTCGGTCCGAGGCAGACGCCGGTGTGGCGTTCGATGGCGACGCCGACCGGTGCATCATGGTGGCTGCTTCCGGACGTATTGTGGACGGCGACGCGGCGCTGCTGATCATCGCACGCTCGCTGAAGGAATCCGGCAGGCTGCGCCAGCCGGTTGTTGTGGCGACAGTGATGTCAAACATCGGGCTGGAGCGGGCTCTCAAGGCTGAAGGACTCGGCATGCTGCGCACAGCTGTTGGAGACAAATACGTACTTGAGGAGATGGTCCGACGCGATGCACAGATCGGCGGCGAGCAGTCCGGGCACGTGATTCTTCGAGACTGGGCGACCACCGGCGACGGAATGCTGACCGCTCTTGTCGTCCTCGACACGGCCGCACGCAGCCGTCGTACCCTCGACGAACTTGCCGACGCTTTCCGAGTCTTTCCGCAAACGCTGGTAAACGTGCGCTTCCGCGAGCGCAAGCCTCTCGATGAGATGCCGAAGGTGCAGGGCGAGATACGCGCAGCAGAAAGTGCGTTCGGCGAAGAAGGACGCGTGGTTGTACGGTTCAGCGGGACCGAGCCGCTGGCCAGGGTCATGGTCGAAGGTCCTGACGATGCTTCGGTTCATCACTGGGCGGGGCGAATCGCGGCTGCGATAAGGGAGGAAATCGGCGGCTGACATGCCCGGTCTCCCGGCCCGCCTGACGGCACTGCTGCTGTTCGCCGTTTTCGGTCTGTGCGCCTACAGGGCTCGGACCCAGTCCTTCACGGTGGACGAAGCCTACGTGTTTGACCTGTTTGTGAACCGTCCGCTTGCTGAGATGGCGCAAACGTACGACGCGTGCAACCACGTCCTGCATACGTTGTTGATGAAGCTCGCACGGGCGACGCTGGGAACCGGAGAACTTGCGCTCCGAGTTCCGAGTCTGCTAGCTGCAGCGTTGTTCCTTCGTGGACTGTATCTGCTGACGCAGAGATTCTTTACAGGATGGTGGCAGCCTCTGGTTGCCGCGTCAGCGGCATTGCACCCGCTCGTACTTGATCATCTGGTCGCGGCGCGCGGGTACGGCCTGGGCCTTGCACTCCTGATCTGGTCGTTGCTTTGGGCCGGGAACTGGCTGACGCGCGGCTTCGCGGACCGTGACCTGGTCCGAGCCGGGTCCATGGCGGGTTTGTCCATCGCAGCCAATCTTACGTTCCTGGTTCCTGCCGCGGCACTGGGGGCCACGCTGCTGGGGATTGCCGTTCGCCCGCGACGCTGCTGGAGCGTAGTGGAGAAGTACGGCGTGCCCTCAATTGTGATTGCATTTCTGTTCAACGTACTTCCGCTGCTGAGGTCGGGACGTGAGCACTTCTACGTCGGCGAGCACTCCTGGTACGGATCAGTGCTTTCGTTTGTACAGGGAGCGCTGAAAGCGAATCGCGCCTTTACCTTTGGCTGGGCAGCGCAGCACCAGCCGTTTCTCGTTGGGGTTGGCGTGGCACTCTTCTGGTTAATGACTGCCGGGGCGTTTATAGTGTTCCTGCGTAGCCGGTGGAGCGGCGGTTGGTTTCATCGCATGCCAGCGATGCTGTTTGCATTCACGTTGTTCTTTGCTGTTCTTATACTCACTTCTTTGTTTGTGCTTGCGGCTGTTCCTTTGCCGCAGGCCCGCACCGGTATCTACCTGTTACCGCTGCTGCCGTTTGCTCTCGTCGCTGTGGCGCGATCTCTTGCCTTCAAAAGCGTCAAAGCCGGTGCCGCTGCAACGCTCGCCGTCGGAGTGCTTTTCTACGTGTCTCAGATGGAAGCACGATTCTTTCAGGAGTGGCGCTTCGATGCGGCAACCCGCAGCATGCTTCGGCGCATCGATGAGGATCGGCAGGCACGCGGGAAGCATGACGAGGTGAGGCTGTCGGTCAGCAATGACCTGCTTGCCACGATTAAGTACTACCGATTGCGACGGAGTATGAACTGGCTACCAGAGCAGCCCGCGTTCAAGAATCTTGATAAATCAGACACCGATTACTATCTGCTCGTCGAACAGGATGCTGGCGTAGTGGATCGTCTCGGACTCACCGTGCTTTACCGTGACCGCATGACGGGCGTCGTTCTCGCACGGAGCGAGTCTTGAACAGATACATCGTACTCGTCGGCGTGTGCCTTATGGGCGCGTCCTGCGTGCCTACGCCTGACTACTACACTGTCCCGGTGCAGCACCCGCCGCTCGACACGCCTGCCGAGCCCGCTTCCGGCGAATATGTAACCGCTTCGCAGCATGAGGCGGACACGTACTTCATCCGGGATGTCACATCTCTCGA
>DASQEG010000558.1:0-11969 GCA_035633775.1 Bryobacteraceae bacterium | reverse complement strand
GACGCACGGAGCTCGTCCATCCCCAGCAGAACCGGCGCTGGATTCTTCATCTCCCGCCACCAGCGGAAGACGGCCTCGGATCGTTGCAGGCCGTCGGTAGTGATCTCACGGAGCACCGCGAGTATGTTGTAGTCCGACAGTGCATCCCGGGCTTCGGGTTCCGCAGCGGAGCCGTACAAGACAACCGTCACCAGATGATCGTGATGCGCCTTCACCAGCCGCTCCACCAGTTCTGACAAGAGCCGTTCCATAGATGTCTACCAGGACGACGAAGCGCCGCCGCCGCCTGAGTCTCCTCCACCGAAGCCACTGAATGTGTCCGATGAATCGTAGCCGCCGAAACCTCCGTGTCCGTGGCCGCCGTAGGTGGGACGGTTCATCATGCTGCCCAGAATCAGCCCCGGTAGAAAGCCACCCCCGCCGCCGTAACCGTAGCGTCGCCGAACTGTACGGCGGCTGCCGAACACGAAAAGAAGGAGCAAACCTCCCCAGATCAAATAAAACGGGATCGATGCAGGTTCTTCACGAACACGGGCTCGCGGCGGTTCGGCTTCGGAGATGGAGACGTTCTTTGCCTTCGCTACACGCTCGCCCAGTTCATGGGCGGCCGTTCCAAGCGCCTCGGCATAGCGCCCCGCCTTCAATGCAGGACTCATGCTGCGCAGCAGCGTTCCCGCAGTTCCGTCTGTGATGTAAGGTTCGAGGCCGCGGCCCACCTCAAGTCTGCTTCTCCGGTCGTTGATGACGAGCAGCAGCAGGAGGCCTTCGTCTTTGCCTTTCGCTCCGATGCCCCAGCGTCGGAACAGGTCATTCGCGAACTGTTCTACGGGATCGCCGCCGAGCGTCGACAGAGTTACAAAGGCCATCTGGACGCCCGTAGACTTCTGGATGCGCGCGCAGTATCGCTCCACATCCTGGCGGGCTACGGGATCAATGACTCGTGCAAAATCGCTGACGTAACCTTGAGGCTGAAGGGTTGAAACGTCGACGGCGAATGCGCCCGCTGTCAATGCAAGCAGCAGGGCCGGAACGCGCAGCACCCTCTCAGTATGCAGGATCAGCAGAGCAGCTCGGCCGCTTCCAGCTGCAGGGCGCCCGTACGGCCCAGCACGGCGACGCCGGCCTGGCGCCCGGCGAACAGGTCGCGCGAGACGGTCAGGATATCTTCTGCCGTGACCTTTTCGATCTCCTCCACCATCTCGTCGACACTGAAGAACCTGCCGAAGAAGAGCTCCTGACGTGCAAGGTTCGACATGCGCGATGAGGTCGATTCGAGACTCAGGGCCAGCGATCCTTTCATGTGGTCCTTGGCCCGCCGCAGTTCCTCTGCCGGGACAGCCTCGTTGCACAAGCGGCGAAACTCATCGCTGATCATGCCAATGACTTTCTTTACGTGAACATCCGACGTGCCCGAGTAGACGGCGAGGCATCCGGTGTCGCGGTAAAGGTTCAGCTCAGAGAAGATCGAGTAGGCCAGTCCATGCTTCTCACGCACGTTCTGGAATAGCCTGGAGCTCATGCCGCCGCCCAGCAGCGTACTCAGCACGTACACGATGTAGCGACGCGGATGGGCGATCGGATAGGCGGGAACACCCATGCACAGGTGCACCTGCTCGAGCGATTGCTTCTTTTTCAGCTCGAGCGGCGTCCTGGCCCGCGGCTCAGGTTCTGCCTCAGCGCGAGTGCCTGAGCCGAGTTGGCCGAAATACTGCTCGACCATTTCAGCGATCCGTCCGTGTGAGATGCGACCCGCCGCCGTGATGACCATGTTCGCCGGCACGTAAACCTGATCGTAATAGCCCCGCACCGCCTGCTGGCTGAAGCTGGAGATGGTTGCTTTGGTGCCCAGAATAGAACGGCCCAGCGGATGATTGCTCCAGAATTTACGGAAGAAAGTTTCGTGGACCAGGTACTCGGGGTTGTCCACCTCCATCTTCAGTTCTTCCAGAATGACGCCCTTTTCCTTCTCGATGTCGTCGGGCTGAAACAGCGGCCGCAGAATCATGTCGGCAAGCACATCGAAGGCAAGCGGCAGATGATCGTCGATGACTTTCGTGTTATAGCTGACCAGTTCCTTGGCTGTGTACGCATCGAGGTGTCCGCCGGTGGAGTCGATAACTTTGGCGATCTCTTCCGCGCTGCGGCTTTCGCTGCCCTTAAAGAGCATGTGCTCGATGAAATGGGAGATGCCGTTCTGTTCGGCTGTTTCACGCCGCGCTCCAGTACCGATCCAGATACCGAGGCTGACGCTGCGCACGTGCGTCATCGGTTCGGTGATTACCGTCAGGCCATTGGGCAGCGTGGTCCGGCTGATGTCACGGACGTCGACTGCAGTTGAACTTGTAGTGGGGGACATGCTGAAGCGACTGTTAACAATTTCAGTGTAACAACCGTGTCACCACCTCCGACCAGCGACCGAAAGCTTGAAAGAATTCTTCCCGCTCCCGGAGTGCGTCGGCAAGCCAGCCTCGGGCAAAGCGCAAATCCGGCCGAGTAAGCAGCGCAGGCGGGAGATCCGGCGGCCCATCACCGGCGAAGGCCACGGTTTCGTAGCGCGCTTGTGCGTCACGGAGAACCGCTGACTTGTCAATCCCAACTTCGGGCGAGAAGAACAGCGACTCACGAGGAAGCTGCATGACCAGTCCTCGCCCCGGCACGATCTCGCCGGGATTTGCGTGCACGGTTGCTTCGATCCCGGCCTGCTTCAGGATTCGGTCGATGTACCAGCTGGAACCCGCGGAAACGATGATGAGGTCCCATCCGGCCTGCTCGAGCCGGCGCACCGCAGAGCTCAACTCGGGATCGGGACTCACATCAAGCAACAATCGCCCCAGCTCCGCAGGTTCTTCGGGAGTGTAATCGAAGTAGCCCTGCATCGCTTCGAAGTGCGTCAGCCGTCCCTGCCGATACTCCTCGAGGTAATCGGGCTCTGAGGACGGGATGAAACGCTCGGCAAGAAGCAGGTAAAAGTCACGCTGCGTGATGGTGCCGTCGAAATCGGTTACGAGTGCGGATCGTCGCAAGAAGGCCTCGGCATTCAGTGTCGTGCGGAGGTGCTTAAGGCTCCTGCGTCATGGTCTGGAGACGGGATCCCCGAACTCATGTCGCCCTTCAGCTGCCCTCGCGAAGCTGTCTGGCGAGCCAGACGATGTACGCTGCATTCCGCCGCTGCACCTCGGTTCGCAACTCCGGTGGGATCTCGTCGAGCTTATCCTTGAAAAATCGCGAGTCGCCGTCCGGTGAGCTTGCATCACGGCTCCCAACGATGTTGCCGAGCCAGAACACCAGGAACAGGTTGCCGTCTGTACGGCCACCATGCGCGTCGCCGAGGTAAGAGCCGCGATATTGTGTCGCGAGCGAGCTCTCCTCCCCAAAAGCGTTTGCGGCAGCAAAGCTGTTACAGCGCTCCACCATGCGTTCGTAGAGCTGCCTCCACGGCGAGGACGCCGGCTGCTCGTACAGCACATCGAAGAGTTGAAGCTGCAATTCGCCGGAGATTTTGTAGTTCCAGCGGCCGCCGGTGGAACCCCCGATCTGCCGCAGGACCGCAGGTTGCTTGCCGCTTCCTGAGTGAATGCTCAGCGTGCCGTTGAACAGGCGGGCGACCTCAGCCAGTTCTGAGATCCTCGCCGCCAGCTCGGCGAGAGCGTCGCCTTTAAATGCGCCGGCAACCCGCGGCAACAGTTCCGGCCACATTTTGTGTTCGGCGTACTTCTGCAGCCGCTGGACGTCTTCGGGGTAGGCCTGCCGCTTCTTGAAGCCAAGGTTTGGCGGAACCAGCTGCGCTGCCCGGCCGCGCGCCATCAGCCAGTGCATGTAAAAGATCAGCTCCGCTGGTGTCGTGAGTGTATCGGCCTCGTCAAGCGACGGCTCAAAGTCAAAGTGTTTCCACGACCCTTGTCCCGCCTTGCACGACTGAATGTAGTCGAACAGCTGCTCGTTCAGGAGAAGGCTGGGGCCGAACTTTACACACAGGCGCCGGATTTCGGAGGGAGTGAATGTGTATGTCCGATCGCCGGAGTCGAACGAACGTGTGAACTCGGCCTCCGCCCAGCGGCGATCCTCCTGGGGCAGCACACGTGCGAGTTCGCTCTCGATCTCGGCATCCGTGTAAGCCTGCGGGTGGCGCTCATCGGCACGAAGGTCGAACAGGCGCGAAGTGTCGGTTGTGAACTTGGTATATCGTTCCGCGTGGCGTATCGCTTCCTTACCCGCCTCCACGGATCGGGCAATCTCATCAGGGCTGTTACCCGTGATGATGACGTGGTCCGCTTCGGCGTTGTAGCCGGCGCGCCAGCCAGCGCGAATCGCTGCCCAAAGCCCCGTCTGAAACAGATGTCGAATGGACACGCGCGTGTGTCCCGCAGCGGTTGGATTCTCACCATCGCGAGCCGCAATTGCATCGTCGGTCGTCATCTCGCGCGTGGCGGAAAGCTGGACCGTCGATGCCAGGTTCTGGCCCGTGTCCCGCAGGACGGCCCGAAACCCGTCGAACACCGCCGGCAGGCTGATCTCCGGATGCCGGTTGCCGGCTGCGATCGCTGCCGCGGAGCCCTGCGGTCGCGGAAGGAATGAGGGGTCAATCTCTTCCGCGAAGCGCACGATGTGCTCCCGATGCGTCGAATCGAAGGGGACCGCGCTGAGGGTCATTTCGCCGCCGCCAGCGGGGCGAACCCGCCCCAGAGGTCTGGAGTCCGCGAACTTCGGACCGGCAGTGGTCCCGGAGGGCGTCACATGCAGCAGCCAGCCGGAGCGGCCCGAATCCACAGCGACGTAGTAGGCGCCTGAACACTGAGGGTCGGCGGTGAGAGAGTAGGCGTGCACCGTCGTCCGCTGGAGGCCGAGAGAAGCTACAGCCTCGGTGAGACGATCGCGGGCGCCATCGTCCGGTTCATGCCCGCTGGTGGACTCTAGGAGCAGTTCAGAGAGCGCGCCAGCTTCGCCGGCGTCAACAGGGCTAGCTTGTGGTGTTTTCACAGACTCGCTCAGGCGCTGATCGTATGCAGGTACTTGCGGAAGTCTTCTCCGAGATCGTGCCGTCGCAATGCAAACTCGACCGTTGCCTTTAAGAAGCCCAGTTTATCTCCAGCATCGTAACGTGTGCCCTCGAATTTCAACCCATAGACCGGCTGGTCGCGGAGGAGATCGCGCAAGCCGTCCGTTAGCTGCAACTCGCCGCCTGAGCCCGGAGGTATTTTCTCGATGGAGGTGAAGATCTCCGGCGTAAGCACGTATCGGCCGATGATGGCGAGATTCGAAGGCGCTTCCTCAGCTTTCGGTTTTTCAACCATGCTGCGTATGCGGAACAGGCGGTTCTTCGCACCCTCGTGCTCGACAGGTTCCGCTTCCACAACACCGTATGCGGAAATGTTTTCGCGCGGCACTTCCATCAGTGCCAGTACGGACGCTCCGAAATGTTGGTGGATCTCAAGCAGCTGGCGAATGCAGGGAATCTCGGCATGAATCACGTCGTCTGACAACACAACGGCGAAAGGCTCGTTGCCGACCAGTTCCTTCGCGCGGAGAACGGCATGTCCGAGCCCCAGAGCTTCTTTCTGTCGCACGTAGGAAACGTCCATCATCTCGGAGATCGCCCGGACCTCAGAGAGTGTCTCCTTCTTCCCGCGACTCTCAAGCATGTGTTCCAGCTCGAAGCTCTTGTCGAAGTGATCTTCAATAGAAGACTTACCCCGGCTGGTAACGATGATGATGTTCTGAATGCCGGAATGAATGGCCTCTTCCACTCCGTACTGGATCAGCGGCTTGTCGACAAGCGACAGCATTTCTTTCGGCTGCGCCTTCGTCGCCGGAAGGAAACGCGTACCGAGACCTGCTGCAGGGAAAACTGCCTTTCTAACCTTAGGTATCATCTTCAAAGTCTGATTGTAGACTCCAGAACCTTGGCCTTGTTTCCCTAACCCTCACTGCTGCTTCAAATTGAAGGACACGCTACACTGGCGCGTGTGAGTGCGACAGTGCTGATTTCGGCAGGCGAGGCCTCCGGTGATCGCTATGCCGCCGATCTCGCCTGCCACCTGCGCAAACTCCACCCTGAACTTACCTTGTTTGGCTGTACAGGTGACCGCATGGCCGCAGCCGGCGTGGAGACCGTCGTGGATGCTGCCAGTCTCGCCGTCGTTGGGCTGGCGGAGGTGGTGTCGCACATCCCGCGAATCTACGGTGAGTATCGTAAGCTGCTGCGAGCTACCGACGAGCGCCGTCCACGGCTGGCCATTCTCACCGACAGCCCTGATTTTCATCTGCGACTCGCCCGTCAGCTGCGGCGCCGCGGGGTGCCCGTCGTTTATCTGGTCGCTCCTCAGGTCTGGGCCTGGAGGCAGGGCCGTGTCAGGCAGATGCGTAGGGACCTGACTCAGCTGCTGTGCATCTTTCCGTTCGAAGAACCGTGGTTTCAGGAGCGGGGCGTTCGAGCGACCTGGATCGGCCACCCGTTAGTGCATCAGGTAAGTGCGAAGACAACTCGCTCCGAGTTCTTTCGCCGGCACGGCCTCAGTGAGAGCAGGCCCTTCGTTCCACTGCTGCCCGGCAGCCGTCGTGGAGAGGCGTCGCGGCATGTTCCTCACCTGGTCGATGCAGCGTCCAGGATGCCCGGCGTCCAGTTTGCATTTGCAATGCCATCGGGCTTCCTGGCGCGCGCTGGAGAGCAGTTTTTTCGGGAACGGAATTCCCCGTCGTCCATCCAAGTATTTGAAGGCGAAACCTCCGATGCCCTGGCGCACGCCGACGTTGCACTGGCGGCCAGCGGAACGGTCACGGTAGAAGCCGCTCTGCTCGGTACCCCGATGGTGACGTTTTACCGCGTCAGCCCGCTCAGCTGGCTTCTCGGCCGGCGTCTGGTCCGAGTGCCTTTTCTTACGATGGTGAATCTGCTGGCGGGCCGCAGCGTTGTTCCCGAACTGATGCAGGACGAGGCGACGGGGGAGCGGTTGAGCGGCGAAGTTCTCCGGCTGCTTGGCGATGAGCAGGCTCGGAACAGGATGAAACAGGATCTGGCAAGTGTTGCGGCAACTCTGCGCACTTCCGAGCATCCAATGCAAACGGCGGCGGAAATTGCGTCGCGCTATCTGGATTGAACTATGTCGATGCTTCGAAGCCTGCTGACAGCGGCGGGCGCGCTCTCAGTGCTGATTTTACCGGCGGCCGCGCAGGACCGCAATCGCGCGCGCCTCGATGCCGAGCACTACGTCATCACAGCCGAGATTAACCCCGCTGCCCAGACGCTGGCTGCGACGGCTGAGGTGCGCTTCGTGCCTCAGGACGCGACCTCCAGCGCTACGTTCGAGCTGAACAACGCCCTGAACGTTTCCCGCATTGCCGACGGCTCCGGCCGGCAGATTCCCGCATCCCGCTCGCAAACCGATCACACGGTCCGTCTGAACTTCACCGATCCACTGCCCAAGGGTCAGCCCACCTCGCTGACGTTCCAGTACGACGGCAAACTGTCGGGTCAGGAAGACTCGCCCGTTTGGGGAGTGAAGTTCGCCTCCATACAGAGCGACCACGCTTTCCTGATGTATCCGGCTCGCTGGTTCCCGATAACCGAGTACACCGTCGACCGCTTCACCGCCGAACTGCGGATCAGCGTGCCCCAGGGTTATCAGGTGGTGGCTCCAGGCCTTAACGAAGCGCCGACCTCAGCCGGCGGGCGGACCGTCTACCGCTTCGTTTCAAAGAGCGCGTCATTTCCCGGCAGCATCGCCGTGGTTCAGGGCGAGCCGGCGCGTGTGCCATCGCAGGGTGTGACGACGCAGGTGTACTTCCGGGAGGCGAAGGAGCAGGCGACAGCGTACGGCGAGGAAACAGGCAAGGTGATGACGTTCCTCACCGGTCTGTACGGCCTGCCGCCGCAGGCATCCCTGACTCTCGTCGAAACTGAGGCAGGCGCACCGAACGGGTATGCCGCTCCCGGGATCATATTCCTTTCGCCCAAAGCTCTCGTGAAGCAGGTCAATCCGCGGTTGCTGGCCAACCAAGTCGCAAGGCAGTGGTGGGGCACTCTGGTGTCCCCGGCGACTCGAAACCACATGTGGATCGTCAACGGGGCGGCACGCTACTCGGAGCTGCTGTACATCGAGGCGAACAATGGTGCGGGTGCGCTCGAGAGCGAAGTCCGTGACACATTTGTCGAGGCGCTCACGCAGGATACGGTTCCGGTGAGCCAGTCCGGGCGGCTCGAGGATTACTCGCCTGAGTTCTGGGCCGCAACGGCCGGCAAAGGAGCCGCAGTGATGCACATGCTGCGCTTCAACATCGGCGACGAAAAGTTTCGTGAAGGCATGAAGCGATTTCTTTCGGCGCACGCCTGGAAGCAGGTGACGACGTCCGATCTGTCACGCGTAATGACCGAAGTCTCAAACCAGGCTCTCGACCCGTTCTTCCTGCAGTGGATCGAGTCCAGCGGCGCGCCCGAGTTCCGGCTTGAGTATACGGTCTTCCGGACGCAGAAGGGATTCCGCATCATGGGCAAGATCTCCCAGGATCTCGACACCTTCCGGATGCCCGTGGAATTGAAGATTGAAACGGAAGGCAACCCGGAAGAGAAGCGCGTGGAAGTGTCCGGCACCTCGTCCGAGTTCATCCTTGACACCTTCGGCAAGCCGAAGCGCGTGACCGTAGATCCCAATAACCGCGTGCTGCGGTTCAGCCGCGAGATGCGAGTTGCTGTGGCGATTCGGCGCGGTGAGATGTTCGCCGAGATCGGCGAATACACGGAAGCGCTGAAGGAATACCAGAAAGCGCTGGATGTGAGTCGCGCGAGCTCTCTGGCCCACTATCGGGTAGCGGAAGTGTTCATGCTGCAGAATAATTATCAGTCGGCAGCGAATGAGTTCCGTGAGGCGCTGACCGGCGATCTCGAGCCGAAGTGGACGGAGGTCTGGGCCCGGATCAACCTGGGCAAGATCTTCGACATCACGGGACAGCGCGAGCGCGCCGTGAACGAGTACACTCTGGCGATGCGTACAAAAGACAATGCACAAGGTGCACTGGAAGAAGCGTCCAAGTACCTGAAGCAGCCCTATGAGCGCCCTCGCGCCAACTTCTAGCCGCCCCTTTCTCCTCGTCCGTGTGGCCCTGCTGCTGACTGCGGCAGGGCTTTCTGTTTTGGCGGACGAGCCTTCCATGACCGAAATGGCGCGCCGGTACGAGCACGGTATTGGCTGCCCGCGGGACATTGGCCGTGCACTGTTCCTATACAAACGGGCTGCAGCTGCCGGCGAACCAGCGGCCATGCTGGCCCTCGGCGACCTGTATCGCGAGGGGCGCTGCGTCGATCAGGACCTCGCCTACTCGACTTCGATGTATCGGAGGTCCGCGGCCCTCGGTTTCGCACCGGCGATTTTCCGACTCGCCGAGCATGGTCCGATGCAGGAACGTGAGTCCCTGCTAAGGAAGGCCGCCGGCCTTGGCTACGGACCTGCCATGACAGTGCTGGCGGACTTGACCGGCGACCCGGAGTGGCTCCGGCGTGCTGTTGCTGCGGCGCATCCACCTGCGTTTGCGAAGCTCGCGGCAAGGTCCGATGACGCTGCTGTTGCCCTGCAACTCCTCCGCCGCGGTGTGGACCTGGGCGACCCTGCGGCACAGCGCGAACTTGGACTGCGCCTCGAAAGCACGGACCGCGAGGCCGCTCTCGCTTTGTTCGCCAGTGCCGCCGATGCAGGCGACCCGCGAGCTATGGAGAGACGTGCGCATTACGCTTCCAGTCAGGGTGAGGCGCTGGTCTGGTACAGCAAGGCAGCTGAGGCTGGGATTCCCGAAGCTCTGCATTGGATGGCTGCTCGATCCGACCCTGCGGTGGCACGGCTGCTGCTCAAGAAGGCAGCTGACGCGGGGCACGCACCGTCCATGCGCAAGCTGGCTCTGCTGACGGACAACCAGAACCGGCTGCGAGCGGCGGCCGATCTCGGTGATGCGGATGCAATGTTCCGGCTCGGTCGCGCGGATGCAGCGGCCGCACGCGGGCACGTCGAGGCGCTCGCCCACTTGGGCAAGGTAGAGGAGGCGGCGAAGCTCGGGCACGCGCCCTCGCTGCTGAAGCTCGGACGCGTTCGCGAGGCAGCAGAAGCAGGTAGCGCAGAAGCAGCATATCGATACGGCACCTCATTCGAAGACCGGGCCGAAGGCACTCGCTGGGTGGCCCGTGCGGCGGCGGCAAGGCATATGCCTGCGATGCGCGAACTCGGTCTGCGCTACAGGCGCGGTGACGGAGCACCGCAGGACAAAGCAGAGGGCGACCGGTGGATGCGCCAGGCAGCTGACGCGGGCGACCCGGAGGCGCTGTTTCATACCGGCCGAGTCAAGGAAGCAGCGGAAAAGGGCTATCCTCCGGCACTTGCCGCGATGGGCGACCGCACTTCTCTCGAAAGGGCAGCTGCGGCCGGATACGCCAATGCATGGACGAAGCTCGGCCAACTGGACAAGGCTGCAGCGCTCGGCGACGCGGAAGCGAAAGTTCTGATCGGCAACCAAAAGAAGAGGCCCCGAGAGGCATGTGCGCTTTACCGGGAGGCGGCCGACACCGGCTATGTCCCCGCGATGCTGCTGACCGCGCAGTGCCACATGGAAGGCCGCGGCGCGTCACGCTCGGAGCTGGATGCGGTGAACTGGTGGCGGAGGGCCGCCCTTGCAGGCTCCCCGGAGGCTGCGGAGCTGCTCCGCAAGCACGGCAAAGGATTTTAAGCGTGCGCGGTCTGCGGCTGCTGCTCGTTCCATTGCTCGCTGCTTCTCAGCAGGCTGATGAAGCGCGGCTGAAGCAACATAAGGTCACCAACCCGTCGAGCCCGGCGCAGCACGCAGGCGCTGAGAACCTTGATGTTCCTTCGTTGGTTGAGGGCCTCCGTTCGGCAAAGGACTGGCATCGACAACGGCGCCCGCAACTGCTGCAGCTTTGGACAACAATCCTCGGACGGCTCGAGCCTGCGCGTCAGGACCGAAAGTACTTCGGCGACATCCGTCGCGCAGTGATCCGGGAGAAAACCGAAGAAGCAACCTACACGCGTATCCTGCTCGATCTGCCGATGGAGACCGACTTCCTGCAGCCGCATCTGTTGCTCATTCCCAAAGGCACGAACGTTCGCAAGCGTCCGGCAGTGATCTGCTGGACATCGACCACACCGGACTTTCGGATGCCGGAGCAGTGGTGGGGCAAGTGGCTGGTTGAACGCGGTTACGTTGTGCTGACCGGCTGGTCGTTCCTCCGCAATTACCGTGACGGTACTGATCGAGGCCTCGGCGCTGCGACGAAGCACCGAGAACGTTTTGGTCACTGGTTGCCTCTGTCCCGAATGGCCTGGGATGTACGGCGCGAAGCGGAGTACCTTCGCAGGCTCCCCGAAGTGGATGGCGACCGGATCGGGTTCATGGGATTTTCACTCAGTGCGAAAGCTGCTCTTTACGTTGGCGCTTTCGCACCCGAGATTCGAGCCGTCGTTGCTATCGACCCGCACATCGCATTGAACGGCGGTACGAACTACTACGAGCCCTGGTACCTGGACTGGATGCATTCCTACGAAGACATCCCGACGCCCTCGAAAACGGTCCTCAGCCTTCTGGACAGCGACCCGTCAAGACCGGGGCTGGAGCACGACCACCACGAACTGCTGGCCCTGACTGCACCGCGTCCGTTCCTGCTAATCGGAGGTCGCGGCGACCGTGAGTCTGAAGGCGGCCACTCGGATGATGGTCAGAGCTGGGGTTACATCAACCGTGCCAGGGAGGTCTACACGTTGCTCGGGGTCCCGGTGCGCCTTCAGTTCGTCCTGACAGCGGACGGTCATACCGCCAATGGACCTACCATCGATCCAGCATGGCAGAGCTTCCTGAGCAGATGGCTCGGCGAGGCTAAGCTGAAACCATGAAACTGGTCCTTCCGGCAGTTTGCGCCGCCTGCAGCCTCCTGGCTCAGGTACCGGTACCCGTAGCTCCGCCGTTCGTGCGCGCTCATGGCC
>DASQEG010000557.1:0-2208 GCA_035633775.1 Bryobacteraceae bacterium | reverse complement strand
TGATCGCGGCAGACCGCCACAACGCAACGTTCCAGTCCGACATTGCGGCGACTCATCACTTCCTGGGCGTGTCCCTGTCGTCGAGCGGCGAGCACGCCAAAGCAATGGAGTACCTGGAAAGGGCCATCGAGAACCGCAGGGGGGCACTTCGCAGCGACCCACGGGATGCGAGGTCGAAGATCATGCTTGCGGGGACTTACTCCGAGGTTGGAGAGGCGCTGTTACGTGCCGGAAAAGCTGCTGCGGCGGCTGAAAGCGCCGAAGCAGCTGTGAGTCTGGAGAGCGAGGTCCTTGCAAACGATCCCGGCGGCGTTCCGGTTCGTATCTCGCTTGCGCGCTTTGAAGCCCGGCTTGGGCACGCTCGCAGCGCGGCCGGAAACTGTGCCGGCGCTGACGAAGCCTTCCGCTCCGCAGTCGCGCTGTTCGACGACCTTGCCAAACAGGGCCACCTGAGATCGCAAACCTTACGGCAGGAAGGCGAGCGTGCTCGCGCGGCCCTCGGAAAATGCGGTGGCGGGCGCAAGAGCTCGCGCTAGGCTGCGGGTGAGCTGATGAGCTCGCCCATGTTGTGCACTGACGTGTCCCGTGCCTGAATCAGCACCATCTGTCGCCGAAGGAGCTTTTCGAGCACCGGCGGAATGTCGTCTATATCCAGACCTTCGGAGCAGGCGACAACCGCCTGTTCGAACTCGCCGAGTCTGCGATAGATATCGGTGGCGAGTGCGAACTCCGTGGCAAGATCGTCGCCAAATTGCTGCCCTGCCGCCTTGCCACGGTGCCAGTGATCCAGAGCCAGACGCCGCATCGCTCCGGCTGCTTCGTCTTCCTGGAGATCGTCGCAGACCCAGGCGGCATGCAAGGCGCTCCAGCCTGCATCGGCATGCATGTGGAGCCTGGAGAGCAGCTTGGCGTAGCAGAAGAACGGGCGAGCGGCCGGCGGCACCTCCACCTCGTGCCGGCATGCCTGATAATCATCGCTGCTGACGATCCCCGAGGCCTCCGGTGAGGCAACGGCAATCGATTCGGCAGCGTAGCCGCAACTGCCGCACATCTGCAGCCACGACGAAAGGCTGTAGCGCTCAGCCCCGCCGGGCCTTGTGTCGAAGTCCGAGGGAGCCCTGTGGTCCGGCTGCGGACCGGTGTCGGGGAGTTCATTCCAGACGTGGCAAACTGCACACAGAACGCGATTGGCCATCAGCGAACCCGTGCCATGTTTTCTGTTGCCCGCATCACGCGAAGTGTGTTCCCGCCATAAATCTTATGTATCTGATCCGCAGTATACCCGCGCTGCAGCAGTCTCTGGGTCAGGGCAGGGAACTTACTGTTGTCTTCGAGACCGATCGGGGTACAGTCGATGCCGTCGAAGTCGCTGCCGATTCCAACATGATCGATGCCAGCCACCTTAACGGCATGGTCGATATGCGCGATGACATCCGCCAGCGAGGCGCGAGCAAACCGCTTCTCTGATTCCGCTCGCAACGCATCAAGGTTGTCGCCGAACCGGCGCTGCAGGGCCTTTTTCGCGGTCTGATTCGTCGTCCGTGACCGTTCGTTCAGGAAGTCGCAAGCAAAGTTAATTTGAATCACGCCGCCGTTCTTCGCCAGCTTGCGGAGCATGTCATCCGTCATGTTGCGCCTGGAGCGCGAGATCGCCCGGCATGAGGAATGTGACGCGATGACCGGCGCCTTCGACGTGCGCATCACATCGTCGAAAGTCTCATCAGAAACATGCGAGACATCCACCACCATTCCGAGCCGGTTCATCTCGGCAACCACTTGTTCACCGAACTGGCTTAAGCCTCCATGGCGTGGCTTGTCGCCGGAGGAATCAGCCCAATTGTTCGTATTGGAGTGTGTCAGCGTCATGTAGCGCACGCCCAGCGCATGGTACTCACGCAACTTGTCCAGGCTGTCCTCAATCGCATGGCCGCCCTCGATGCCGATCAGGGCTGCAATCTTCCCCTGCTTCGACGCGCTGACAATGTCATCGGCGGTGCGTGCCAGAACGAACTCCGACGGATGTCTGGCGACAATACCATTGCGAATCGCGTCGATGATTCGCCGGCAGTAAGCCGCGGAGCCGCTTGCAGCATAGCGTTTGGGAACATAGGCGGCAAAGAACACGGCATCCACGGCTCCAGCTCTCAGCTTGTTGAGATCTGTGCTGCCCAGCGGTGCCGGCGTACCGATGTCGTAACCTGTGGCCAC
>DASQEG010000556.1:0-5475 GCA_035633775.1 Bryobacteraceae bacterium | reverse complement strand
CGAACACCACACACGATTGCAGGTGTCACTCCCGAGACTCTGGGCGGCATGTCGCCTGGTGACCGCGTCGACGTTTATCTGCCGATTGGCCGCGCCGCGGAACTCACCAGGTGGTATACCTTCAACCCCAACAACTGGTGGGTGCAGGCAATCGCCCGGCTTGCTCCCGGCCAGGACGATACGACTGCGAAGGCTGCTCTCGACCTGATCCTCGCGCGTGCGGTCCAGACTGACGCAGTGCGAACCAAAGCAACAAACGGCGTCATGAGCGCCGTTCTGGTATCCGGCCGCTCGGGACTCTCATTCCTCGAGCGCGATCGTGCCGAGTTCCTTTATGCGCTCATCGGAATGGCGGGCCTCGTACTGCTAATTGCGTGCTCCAACGTCGCCAACCTTCTGCTGGCGCGGGGTGCAGTACGGGGCAGGGAACTCGCGGTCCGCCAGTCTCTCGGGGCCGGCCGTGGCCGTGTCATTCGTCACCTCGTGCTGGAGAGCGCGTTGATTGCGTGTGCTGGTGGCTCACTCGGGTTTGTGCTGGCCCACGCAGGCAGCATCTTTTTCGAGCAAGCCCTGTTCAGCAACCCCGAAGCGAGAATGGACCTGTCGCCTGACAGCACCGTGCTGATGTTTACAGCCGTGCTGTCGTTCGGCACGGCGCTCCTGTTCGGCCTGATGCCGGCGTGGCGGGCCTCAGGTGTTCGGCCTGCCGCCGCTCTGCGCAATGCCGGGGCAGCGCCGGGTGCGCCCGGACAATGGCTAGCGAGGACACTCGTCGCAGCACAGGTGACAGCAGCGACCGTGCTGGTGACTGGTGCCGGACTGTTCGGCCAGACCATGCGCAATCTGAGCAACGTCGAGCTCGGGTTTCGTAAAGAGGGCATCCTGCTCTTCGAGGTCGACGCGAGTCGGAACGGTTATAAAGATAAGAAGCTGATTGACGTATACCGGCGGCTGGAAGAGAGATTCCGCACAATTCCTGGCGCACTGCAGGTATCTCACTCGGGCAATGCGCTGATTGGTGGCGGAGCCATCAACACGACATTCACCGTCATCAACAGCCCGGGCGAAGTCGACGGACGCAAGGAACCGCTCGCTAATATTCACGTCTCGGGAACAGGTTTTCTGACCGTGACGGGCACGCCGATCCTGATGGGCCGCGACATCGCCGAAGCAGACACTGAGAGTGCGCCGCGAGTCGCGGTAATCAATCGAGCACTGGCGGACAGATACATAGCTGGCGACCCGATTGGGCGTGAGCTCACCTTCGGGGGTGCCGGCGAGAAGCCGTATCGTATTGTCGGTGTTGCGGGGAATGCGAAGTACGAAAGCATTCGTGAGCAGCACCCGATTCCCACGATTTATTTGCCATACGCGCAGGCGTCGTACCTGGGTCGCCGATACTTTGCCATCCGAACGGCGGGAGATCCTGCGCAACTTGCACCGGCGGTACGCCAGGCCCTCGCGTCAATAGATCCTACGCTGCCCGCGAGTGACTTCCGTACTCAGGACGAACAGATCCGCCGGGCGCTGGCCCGTGAACACACGTTTGCGATTCTTGCATGGGTCTTCAGTGCAGCGAGCTTGCTGCTGGCATGCATCGGACTTTATGGCGTGTTTGCTTATGCCGTGACCCGCCGCATTCCCGAGTTCGGTGTGCGTATGGCGCTCGGCGCCAATGGCTCGCATGTACGCTGGCTTGTGCTGCGCGGAGCGCTCGTGGTACTCGCGGCCGGACTTCTCGCCGGCATTCCCGCCGCACTCGGATGCAGCAGGTTCGTTCGTACGCTGCTCTTTGGGGTTGAACCTGCCGACCTGACTGCAACCGGCATGGCTATCGCTACCCTGGTGGCGACTGGATTGGTTGCGGCATGGCTGCCCGCGCGTCGGGCTTCCATGTCCGATCCCGCATCTGCGCTCAGAGCCGACTAAACCGTCCTATACGGTCACTCCTGCGTTCTGACCTCCTGAATCGCGTGGCCAGGCCGGACACCTTCGACGAAAGCTCTTAACCCAGGTTCCAGAGCCTGCTTCTGGGCGGCACACAGACGTATTGACTCCGTTGCCCTGTCCAAATTGCGTTCCATTCCGGGATTCGCCGCAGCCTTCGGCCGGAAGAACGCCTCAACTTCCTCGGCGTGCCGAGTCTCGCAGAATCCCGTAAGTGCCAGGGGCAGCGTGGAGCCGAACGGGATTCCTCGTGCGCCGGGTAACTCCCCGTTTAACCGATCGAAATTGACCTTGATGTAGGACCAGATCACGCCCGTGATCTCCCATGGTCCTGGCGCCAGCAGTCGTGCAAGCTCACGGCGGTCGGCGCCACTATGGGGCGCGAGGATCAGGTTCAGAGCTGCGCCCGCGAGTGCCGGGTCCCGAACCGACCCAAGTGCCAGAATCAACTCCGCCCGCTGATCCTGCGCAGGACCGGCACGCAACGCCGTAACCAGACGTTCAAAGAATGGTCTGTCTGCGCTTCGGGCTGAGGCCAGCAGCGCTCGGACACCGGCATCACGGTCCACGCTGGATCGGGAAGACAGGAACCGCTCGGCCTGGGCGCGAGCAGCACCCGCGAGCTGCGGGTCGGCGCCCTCTTCTGCGACGAAAGGCACGAGGATCTGGCGGAGCCGACGCCGATCTTCAGATTCACCGGCCTGCGGTTCCCAGCCAAGCTCCCGAGCACGCCCTCCGAACCAATCCCGGAACAAGGCCTGCAGTTTCGCCTTCGACTCAGGCGGTGCAAACCTTGCAACCCGCCCCGCAATACTCACTGCCGCGCCGGTAACCCGGGGCGAGTTCGAGTCACTGAACGCGCGCGACACGCGCAGCGCCTGACCAGCGTCGAATTTTCCGGACGTCATCAACGCATCGGCATCCCGCAGGAAAGCAATCGGCTCCGGTCCAGTCAGGTCAGCGCTGCGCTGCAGCAGGCGCTCGGTCCATGTCGGATCAAGAAGAACCCGATAGTAGCCGGCGCCGTTTTCGTTCGGATACAGCCATTCCGGGCACCCTTTCGCCTGAAGAGCGAACGTGTCTGTTTGCTTCGCCAGTTGTACGCACTGCCGACCGTTGTTCCACCGTACGCACACAGGCATGTCCCAGAGCTCACGCCGGCCCTGACCTTCCTGTCCAAGCGTGGTGAATGGCTGTTGGACCAGCTCCAGCGTCGCTTTTCCTCGTTCGCATCGGACGTTTGCCTGAATCAGCGGCAAGCCGCGCTGGTCCAGAAAGCTGGAAAAGCTATTTGCCACTTCGTGCCTGGCTGCACTGCCGATCGAAGCTAACAGGTCCTGCGTCGAACCGTTGCCCCACGCCCGGGAGTCCAGATGGGCCCGAACTCCCGCGCGGAACATCGCCGGCCCGATCGCATTCTCGTACATCTGCAACAGAGCCGAACCTTTTACGTACGTCATTCCATCGAACGCAAGCCCGATGTCCCCCGGTGTGCGGATCGGCTGTCGCACGCGGCGCGAGGCCAGCAGCACGTCGGCTGCTTTGGCCCGGTTGTATCCGCCCACCAGATCTTCGTTCACTCCCCACTCGGGGCGCCACCGGGCAAGCATCTTCTGGCCCACCCACGATGCGAAGCCCTCGTTCAGCCAGATGTCATCCCACCAGGGCATCGTGACCAGGTTCCCGAACCACTGGTGTGCAAGCTCGTGCAGGACCACACTGTGGACGCTTTGCTCGCGTGAAACCGATTTCTGGCCTGGCTTCATCAGCAGGAACTGGCCATACGCGATCAGTCCCGCGTTCTCCATTGCCCCCCAGGCCGTCGTCAGAGGAACTACGACCTGGTCGAGCTTCTCGTATGGGTACGGGATGCCGAAGTATTCTTCCAGCAGTTCGACTGCTTTTGGAGTGATGGCCGAGGCCAGTGCTGCCTCCGCCGCACGACCTTTGGGAACAACGATCCGGCTCGGAATTTTCCGTTTGCCAACGGCGGCGGTCTCGACCTCTTCAAACGGCCCGATCGCAAACGCCACCAGGTACGTGGGGAGAGGCTTCGTTCGGGCAAACTCGACCACTCGCATGCCGTCCTCGGCTGGCTCATTGCGAACTGTCGGAGTGTTCGAATACCCGCGCAGACCCGCCGGAAAGCGCAGCGTTAAACGCCACGGAGTTTTGAATGACGGCTCATCGAAGCTCGGAAAGGCGCGCCGTGCTGTTACCGGTTCGAACTTCGTGAAAACGTACCAGTCTCCTTGTTCCTGCTGCTGAAAGACTCCGTCGGTCAGTACACGGCTAACAACGCCGGTGTACTCGATCTCCACGCGAGTGCGCCCAACCGGCAGAGTCTTGTTCGTTCGGAGACCGATGAAATCATAGCTGCCACTGCGCACCTCAGCCCTCTCGCCTCCAAGGGTGGCACTATTGACCGAGAGATCACGCGACAACAGCCACAGCGTTGACGCTGGCTTCTTCACCTCAACGTCAATGACAATACGACCGTCGAATCGATCCTGTCCCGGTTTGATTTGCAGTTCGGCGGTGTACTCGACAGGCACGACGTCCCCAGGGAGCCGCAGTGCAGGCGGCCCAGGTTCTGCGGGCTGTGACAACAGCAGAACTGAAAAACACGCAACGAGTGCAACCAAACGGGACATGCGTCGAAGTATCGCATGCGGTCCTGGAGGCGCGAACTCGCTGTGCTGCAATGGAACGAATGTACGGGCAGACCTTCAGCACGCAGGATTTTGCGGTTATCGGGTTACTGATTCTGCTGGAGGGTGTGTTATCGATCGACAACGCGCTCGTATTAGGGCTGCTGGCCAAGCGCTTACCTCAAAGTCTGCAGAAAAAGGCACTCACCTACGGTCTGGTCGGGGCTTTTGTATTCCGATTTATCGCGATCGGTACGGCGTCGTTGCTGCTCCGCTGGCGAATCGTGAAGCTGATCGGCGGCGGATACCTGATCTACATCGCAGTCAAGCACTTCTTCTTCGACCGGCTGGACAAGGAAAGCGATCACGTTGAAGTGGGTCCGAACGAACTGCCGGTACTCATTGACGACCGGACAGGCAAGCCGCTTTCTGCGGACCAGGCCACGGACGAGATTCGGGCACGCTCGGCCGTTCCGCCGCCGGAACATCCACGCGGACGAGCGGGCTTCTGGAGCACTGTGCTCGTCATCGAACTGACTGACATAGCATTCGCGATCGACTCGATTCTGGCGGCAATCGCTCTGGTCGGCAGTGCTCCCGCCGGGCACGTAGGACCGCATCCGAAGCTGTGGGTCGTGATTGCGGGCGGCATTCTGGGCGTCGTGCTGATGCGCTTTGCTGCTGTTGTGTTTATCAAGCTCCTGGAGCGGTTCCCACGCTTCGAGACCTCCGCATACCTGCTGGTCACAGTAATTGGCCTGAAGCTTGTGCTCGACTGGGCGCTGAACACTCCAGAGCATCCCCACACGCTCGACTTCCACTCGCCCGGCCACTTCGCTTTCTGGACTTTCTGGCTTCTGATGCTTGTCTGTCTTGG
>DASQEG010000555.1:0-10736 GCA_035633775.1 Bryobacteraceae bacterium | reverse complement strand
AAGCGTTTGCGAAAACTTGAGCCGAAGTTCAGGAAAAGTCGCAAAAGTGCGCAACGAATGGAAATTTCAGGTTTTACTGAGAGCTTCCGGCGCAGTCCCAACTAATCCAGCAGGGTAAACATGCTTAAACCGGATGCGCTGGACGATGTTTCCAAGCTGTGCCGATCGGTCCACATCGACCCTTCCGCATATGTACATTTTGAGTTGCCGTCGATGCCCGGTAGTGCCCCGGCAAGCCCTGTGGCAGACTCCGAAGCACCTGAAACAGAGGTGCAGGACGGCACGGAACTGGTTGAATCAGAAGCCGATCCCGTCACCGGCCCCGTAAGAATCTCGGCTGGCCTATCGCCGATGGGGGGTGTCCTCGAGGTAGGCCACCTCGAATCAGAACAGGCTTTGGCGCCGCGGGTGGCCAGCGTGGCTTTTGCGTCCTTTATCGAGGACAGGCGACCGGCTGTTTCGAGTCTCGACCGTGATCTGTCGGCCCTGGCAACGATTCACGCGCCCAGATTCCAGCAGCCAACGGTCCTCCCAATCGCCTCGGCTGTCGGAAGCGCGGGCGTCACCACGTTGATGGCCGGCCTTGGCCGAGCGCTCAGCATTACGGGCGAGCAGGTCCTGCTCGTAGATGCAAGCACTCCTTCCACTCTCGACTACTTCTATACAACCCATGCGGACGAATCGCCGCTTCTGCTCTCGACCGCGGCCATGTCGCCCTTTGAGGGTCAGGTTCACGTGCTTCGGACCGACCGCGAAGCTGCTGGTGTGAGCCAGAGCTGGTCGACCAAGGTACATCGAGCGGTGGCGGAACTTCGCGGCCGTTGCGATCACGTTCTTGTAGCGGGCAGGGAGGCCCTGACGACCTCCATCACGCAAAGGGCAGCTGCCGCCGGTACCTGTCTGATCGTGCTCAACCCCGATCTCCGTTCCGTACTCGCGGTTGCAGACATACTGCGCGCCTTCACAGAAAGGACGCAGCACAGCGGCCAGCAGGTTCGGCCGGCATTCATCATCAACCGATTCGACGAATCCAATCCAGCTCATTGCGAAAACCGGAACCTGCTTGCGGCAGAGTTGGGATCAACCCTCCTGCCGTTTTGCATACCGGACAGTCCGGTGGTCGCGCAGTCGCTCTCGCGCCGTGTGAATCCCATCGATGCAGCGCCCCAGTCGGCGTTCGCCGATGGATGCTTCAACCTCGCGGAGTGGTACCGCGGCACCGTGACCACCGCACCACTGACATCCAGTCACTTCGAGGAGAACCAGCTTGTTTCAGAGTGAACCCAGGACGTCCCGAATGCGCGCTGCATTCTGGGCATTACTCCTAAGCGTTGCGTTCAGCGTGTTGGCCTTCTTCCTGAGCCTACCGCTTCAATGGAAAGATCAGGCCATTCTCGGTGCTTTGCTGGTTGCGTCCGCGCTTCTCGCAAACCGCTTTTTCTCAACCCGCGTCACGACTCTGTTCCTGTCTTTGTCCGCGTGCTTTTGCACGGCCCGCTACGCTTGGTATCGCTATTCCGAAACGTGGTGGAGTTTCAAAACTCTGTGGTCCCAGATTCAGCCTCTGGACGCGGCATTCGTACTTTTGCTGCTTGCCGCTGAGACCTACGCGTTCATCATTCTGTTTCTCGGATGCTTCCAGACCAGCCGTCCTCTGAAGCGTCTGCCGGTGCGCCTGCCGAGCGATCCCTCGCAGTGGCCCGAGGTGGATGTGTTTATTCCCACCTACAACGAGCCGCTCGAGGTTGTAAGGCCGACAGTGCTTGCTGCGCTGACGATGGACTATCCGAAGGACAAGTTCAAGGTTCACATTCTGGACGATGGTCGGCGCTCGGAGTTCCAGGACTTTGCCACCGAGTGCGGCGCGCTGTATGTCACACGCTTTGACAACGCGCACGCCAAAGCGGGCAATATTAACGCTGCCCTTAAGAAGACTTCCGGTGAGTTCGTTGCAATCTTCGACTGCGATCACGTACCTACCCGGTCGTTCCTTCAGATGACGCTGGGTGGGCTTGTTGCTGACCCAACGATGGGCATGATTCAAACGCCCCACCACTTCTACTCGCCCGACCCGTTCGAGCGGAATCTTGGCATCTTTCGCAAGGTTCCGAACGAGAGTGCCCTGTTCTACGGCATCATCCAGGACGGCAATGATCTGTGGGACGCTACATTCTTCTGCGGATCTTGCGCGGTCCTTCGGCGGACCGCTCTCGAACAGATCGGCGGTCTTGCGGTCGAGACGGTCACTGAGGATGCCCACACCGCGCTGCGCATGCACGCGGCCGGCTGGAGCACCTGCTATCTCAACTTGCCGCAGGCTGCGGGACTCGCCACTTCCAGACTTGCTGACCACGTCGGCCAGCGTATTCGCTGGGCGCGCGGTATGGTGCAGATCCTTCGTGTGGACAACCCGCTGTTCAAGAAGGGCCTAAAGCTCCCCCAGCGGATTTGCTATCTCAACAGCATGCTGCACTATCTCTTCGCAGCTCCGCGAATGATCTTCCTGCTGTCGCCGCTCGTGTATCTCGTTCTCGGCCGCTCGAACGTATTCGGCTATCTGCCGGGAATCCTGGCGTACGGCATTCCGCACATTCTCCTTTCCACGGTAGTGAACTCGCGCGTTCACGGTAAGCATCGCCATTCGTTTTGGAATGAGGTGTACGAGATGGTGCTGGCGCCCTTCATTCTGCTGCCGACAACGCTTGCGCTGATCAATCCGAAGTGGGGCAAGTTCAATGTCACGGCAAAGGACTCGGTCGTTAAGGGCACGCACTTCGACTGGCACATCGGCAAGGCCTTTGTATTCCTTCTCCTGTTGAACCTGATCGGAATCGGGATGGGTCTCCACCGTATCTCATTGGAAGGCGATCCGCAGGGCGTCATCACGGTCAACCTCGTGTGGGTGTTCTTCAACACAATCATGCTGGGCGGAGCCATGGCTGTCGCAAACGAATCGAAGCAGGTCCGCTCAACGGTTCGTGTACCGGCTGTCCTTCCCGTGCAGGTTACTCTCCGCAGCGGCGAGACAGTCGCTGGCCAGACCGGCAACCTATCGATGGGTGGTGTTGTTGTCCGGCTCGTCCGCTCTGACGTTCTGGATAGCGGTGAAGTAGCCGAGATCACGATTGTCAACGGCTCGGAAGAGTACACCTTCCCTGTAGTGGCAGCCGTCGCATCTGGCTCGCTCATTCGGTTCCGTTTCGCACCTCTGAGCATCGATCAGGAAGCCAGGCTGACCCGCGTCACTTTGGGACGCGCGGACTGCTGGCTGTCATGGCGCTCCGAGTATGAAGCAGACCGGCCCCTGGTCAATCTGTTCCGCATCGTGATCATCGCCTTTAAGGGATTTGGCGCGGCGCTGCTATCGCTGATTCCTCGATCGAAGTCACGCAAGGTCAGGGCATCCCGCACGGCTGAGCAGACCGCGACACCAATCATCGCCCTCCTGCTCCTGCTTGGATCAGCGGGCGTCGCCAACGCTCAGACTCCGGTTGCCCCTGTAACAGCGTCTGCGACACCAGCGGTCAGCAGCCCTGCTGGCCCGCTGGATTCCGCCCCTGCGTTTCGCGACGTCAGGAGCCTCGGCAACCTCGGGCACAAGCAAGGCAGCATTATGAGGGGACAGTCCTCTCGTGTTGCGCTGCACTTCGGCGTCACGATGACGAGGATCGTCACGGAGGCGGCATTCACCCTGCGCTATCGGGTGTCGCCAAGAACCGCGGCTGGAAGCCGCATCAACGTGTTCCTGAATGGCTCGCCCGTCGGCGAAGTGAACGTGAAGGGTGGCGATCCGTACTCCGGAATCGCACAAGCGGAGATCCCACTCTCGCCGGAACTCTTTGCCGTCGACAACACTTTGGCGCTCGAGTTTCACGGCGTATGCACGGCAGACTGTGGCGATCAATCCCGCAACTTGTGGGTAGAGGTCGATGCCTCAAGCGAAGTTCACACAGCCGGATCCCTGCTGCCGGTGCCAAACAGGCTGAAACTGCTCCCGGCCCCGTTCCTTGCTGCCGGCGGCCAGCGGCTCACCGAAGTGCCGTTCGTGCTCGATCATCACAGCGACTCTTTCACCAAGCAGGCAGCTGGTGTCGTCGCCTCGTGGTTCGGCATCCAGGCGGACTCACAACCGATCCGGTTCAGCGTCACCGAAGGGCGCTTTCCACAGGGCAACGTCGTACTGCTTGCCACCCGGACATCTCCACTTCTCGAGGCAATCGGGGTGGATCCCAGCGTAGCGTCCGTCTCCATTCACAACAATCCCAGCGATCCTTACGGGAAGGTTTTGGCAATTGTCGCCGAGAACGGACGAAAGCTGATCGACGCGGCACGAGCATTCAGCCTGCAGCGGTATTCAACTCATGGGGATTCCTCCATCCTGTCCATCTCGGACCTGCCCAGCCCGCGGCGCCCGTACGATGCGCCCCGATGGCTGGACACCACTCGTGAGGTCCGACTCGCACAGGACATGTCGGACGCCCAGCTGCACCTTAAAGGGAGCGGGTCGGTACACCTGTACTTCCGATTGCCCCCCGATCTCTATTACGGAACGCGCGACACGGTTCCGTTCCACCTGCGGTATCGCTCTTCACCGCTGTCGAAAGGCAGCAAAGCATTTGCAAAATTGCTGTTGAATGGTCAAGTCATCGCGACGCGTCCCATTCCGACCGACACGGCGACTGACATTCACGAAGAGATTGTGTACTTGCCAGTAGCGGCGATTTACCCGCGCAACACGCTCACCGTCGAGTTCGCCTTCGGTTCTCTAAGCGTGGGCGAGGATTCGCCCCGTGTTCCTGAAGTAACGGTTCTCAGAACTTCGGAACTGATGGTCAAGGGAATGCCGCACTTTGCTGCCATGCCGCGCCTCGACATGTTCGCAAACACCGGGTTCCCATACACACGCCTCGCTGATCTCTCCGAGACTCTGGTTCTGCTGCCGGCGGGCGCCAAGGCAGATGAGATCTCGCTATATCTCACGATGGTGGGTTTCATGGGTGCGCAAACGGGCTACCCGGCTCTGCGGCTCGAACTCACTCAGGACAGCAGCCGTCAGGAACGTACGAACAAAGACCTGCTCGTGATCGGCAGCCTTAACCGGCAGCCTCTGTTCCGCAGCTGGGCGGCACACATGCTGTTGCAACCGGCGGGACAGCAGTTCGGCGTCGGACAGAAGTTTGGAGTTGACACACTGCTCAGTTTGCTGCCCGGAACCGAAGCAGCACGCGAGCGGCGAACGGTTGAAGTCATTCTGCAGAACGACTCGCAGGTTGATGGAGTGGTGCAAGGGTTTGTATCACCAGTGTTCCCGGAACGCAGTGTTATCGCGTTCGCTACGCTGCCCGGCAAGAGCTTCGACTCACTTCTGGAAGATTGGGCTTCTGCAGCGAACGCATCCCGACTTTACGGAACTGTCAGCCTCTTCACCGGAGGTGCGTTCCGTTCCTTCACAATCAATCCCGACCGCTATCAGACCGGGAGTCTGGATCCGTGGAGCGCAATGCAGTATTGGGCGCGGCGCTACTACTGGCTCTCACCTCTCGCAATCTTTGCGTGCCTCTGGCTGATGACATCGTTCTGTCACAAGTGGCTGGAGCGTCGGGCTGCAATGCGGCTTGGAACGCAAGCCTGAGACAACGCTGAGCCGTTCCTCCAATCAGGTGTGCGGAACGCGGTCTTAAGACGTTCCGCACCTCAAGGAGTGAAAACAAATTTTCTGTGGGGGCGTGCACTGCGAAGCCGCCCATTAAGGATCTGTGGCTGGAGTACACATGCTTAAACTCTTCTTTTCTGCCTTGTCGATCATCGCTGTGTTGTCAGCGCAGCCCTCTCCGGCGCTCTCGCGCCCGGTTGAGTTACTAGTTGGGAAGGCCCGGTCGCTCGAAGCGCGTGGACGTTTGGACCTCGCTGCCCAGAGCTGGCAGCAGCTTCTCCTCATTGAACCTGAGCAGCAGGACGCTATCGCGGGACTCGCTCGCATTGCGCGGCTGCAGGGCAGGAATAGCGAGGCCGAGGCCTATCTGGCGAGACTCCGCAAAGCGAACCCCGCCAGTCCTGGAATCAGGGAAATCGAGGCGATGAGCGCCGGGACCACGCGTAACCCGGAGATTGAGGCAGCTGCCCGCCTCGCCGCCGCGGGTCGCACCGAGCAGGCCATCGCCGCCTACCGTAAGGCGTTCGGCGGAAACACGCCGCCGGCCGAGTGGGTTATACCGTTCAACGAGACTCTCGCGGGCACGCCCGGTGGATGGGAGCAGGCGACTGCGACTCTTGAAGAATCGCTGCGGCGCAACCCGGCCCAACAGGACGTCAGGTTGTCGCTCGGCAAGTTGTATACGTATCGACCCGCGACGCGGATGAAGGGCATCAGCCTGCTGGATTCTGTCGTCGGAAGGGGTGCACCGCAGGCCCGTCAGGCCTGGCGGCAAGCGCTCGTGTGGGAAGGGGGAAGCTCCCGGTCCGCAGAGTCGATGCGCGCATACTTAACCCGGTATCCCGATCCCGAACTGCAGACGCTCGCTGCCAAGCAGCAGTCTTCCGGCAGCCCGGCCAGTGCTGGGGGGCAGGACGTGCGACGTGCATATCAGGCCATGAAAAAGGAAGACCTTACCGCAGCGCAGAAGCAGTTCGAGGAAGCGCTTAGGAAGAATCCGCGCGAGACAGCCGCTCTCACCGGCATGGGCTTTCTTCAGATGAAGCAGCAGGACTTTGCTGCCGCCCTGAAGAGCTTTGAGGCTGCCTCCGCAATTTCTCCGTCTGACAAGGCAGCCCGCGAGGGATCGAAGGAAGCACGCTTCTGGATCGCGATGCAGGACGCCTCGGCAGCCCTGAACAGCGGACGAGGCGGAGACGCTTCCGAACTCTTCAACAAGGCTATGACGCAGCGCCCGAACAATCGGGATGCCGCGACCGGTTACGCCGGCGCCATGATGCAGCGGGGCGAATACGCCACAGCAATTCCCGTGCTGGAGCGGCTGGTGAAAGCTGATGCTACCTACCTTCGGGGTTGGAAGGATCTTGTCATCGCCAAACAGCATGTCTCTGGCCCGCAGGCAGCTCTTGCGTTCATCGGTACGCTGCCCGCTCCGGTTGTGGCGAAGCTGAGCGGTGACGTGGAGTACCTTGCAACGCTCGCCGCAGTTCAGCAGAAGTCCGGCCGCTCGGCGGATGCCAGAAAATCTTTCGCGCGCGCAACAGCGATCGCAGGGAAGGCAAACCAGGAGCTGCCCTTACATGTCGACCTGCAACTCGCAAGCTTGTCGGTCGATTTCGATGAGGCCCCCCAGGCGGTCGCTCGGTACCGCAACGTTCTGCGCCGCGACTCCGCCAACCTCGATGCATGGGAAGGCTTCCTGATGGCGAACAATCGCGCGGGCACGGCGATGCAGGCGTTGCAGACCCTTGAAACGCTGCCCGAGATTGTGCATGAGCCGGCTCAGAGCAGGCCTGGTTTTCTCCGCGCAGTAGCGACGCTCGAGGCGCGCGTTGGAAACTTCGCTTCCGCGAGGTCATTGATGGATAAAGCTTACGGCATCGAGACCGCCGACGGGAAAGATGCAAGCTTCTACACTCAACTGCAGATGGCGCAGCTCTACCTCGATGAGGGGAAGGGCAAGGAGGCAGCGCAGAAGTTCACGGATCTCGCGCATGCTTACCCCGACAACGAAGAGGTCTGGAAGGGCTTGATCATGGGCTTGCAGAAGTCTGGCGCGGTCGATCAGGCGTCGGACGCTGTTCGCCGCATGCCGAAGAGCGCGGCAACAGCGCTGGGCGAAGATCCTGACTATCTTGCCGTCGTCGCGACTGTCTACCAGCAGACCCGCAGTGCTGAAGAAGCCGCCCAATTCCTTCGCGATGCTTCGTCGCGTCTGACCGCAACTGGTCGCTCGCTTCCGCCCGCGATGACACTTCAGCTCGGTTGGCTGTTGCTCGACACACCGGGCAGCGAACGCGAACTCTTCGCATTACTCCGGAACGCAAAGACCCGGACGGATTACTCCGTCAGTGACCAGAAGGCACTGGCCGACATCTGGACAGCGTGGCTGACGCGGTCGGCCGATGCTGCCAATGCCAACGGCGATCTGAAGCATGCCGTGTCGATTCTCGAGGCCGGCATCCGGTTGATGCCGTCCGAAGTGCGCCTTCAGCGTGCCCTTGCGGCGAACCTGCTGACGGCCGGCGATCCGAAGCGGGCAACAGCCATTTATCAGGCTGCGGGTCTCAACGGTGCCACGACAGGTGACTACATGGCTGCCGTCGGTGCCGCCATGAGTGCTGAAGAGAAGCGTCTGGCACAGGCCTGGTTGCAACAGGGCCTCACGACGTACCCGAAAGATCTCGACTTGCTGAGCCTTGCCGGCAAGCATGCTGCTGCGGCCGGCGACTTCAAGCGAGCCGAGGGTTTCTGGCGGCTCGCTCTAAAGCAGGCTGACGCACGGGAGAAGGAGCGGCTCGCTGAGAGCCTGCGTACCGGCCCCGACGGAATCCCGGACATCCGGACAGGCGACCCGGCCGATGATGCCGGAACCGTCCTGCTGAGCAGGGCTGGAACGGCGCAAGTTGCCGCCTCGACCAGTCCTTCAGCGAAGTACCGTTTGCCCTGGGACACCACCTCCACACCGCGCGATGGCGCGATTGAAGCTGGAAACACCGAGTCAAGGCGCATCGCTTCTGAGATTGCAGCCACGACACAAGTGTCAAAGGCTCTCGCGGTGCCTGCCACCATGGCGGCGCGCACCGAGACGACATTAACTCCCGTCAGCACGAACCCCGGAGTGGCGAGGACCCCGAGCGCTACGAAGGAGTCGCTGGTCCGAATGCTTGAGGCAGTACAGACGCCCAACGCACAATCGGACCTCAAGCGGTCGCTTCAGCAGGAGGTACAGGCAAAGGCAGCCGACGCGACACCGACCTTCAATCCGAAGAGCTCGCGAATCGAGGATCTGCTGCCTTCGAAGTCTCCGGTTTCACTTGCGGCCCTACTCGAGCCGAAGGCGATTTACAGCACCGGTTCGGCTGAAAGCGACAAGATCATGGACCGTATCAAGGCAGTTGAGGGTCGCAACAGCCCCTACGCAGGCATCGGCGGAAACGTCGTTAGCCGGAACGGGCAAGCCGGTTTCGAGAAGATGATGCTGCAGGAGACGACTCTCGAGAGCAGCACAGTGATGCACGGCAATCTGCGTGCGACGGTTGTTGCGAAGTCGGTGTTTGCCGACGCAACCGGTCCTGACGGCCAGAGCCTCTATCGCTTCGGTATGCTCCCGCAGGGCGATACTTTCGCCGCTCCGGGTGCGAACGGACTTGCCGCGGAAGCGCAATTGTCGGGCAGCAACTTCGGCCTGCGATTCGGGTGAACGCCTAGCGGATTCCTCATTCGGAACTTCGTTGGCGGCTTCCGCTTCCGGCCGGCTGGCGGTCCGATCACTCTCACCTTCGATCGTGACTCTGTGAAAGACACGATTCTCTCTTATGCCGGTGCTCAGGATCCTGTTAGCCGCCGGGTTTGGGGCGGTGTCATCGCTAACTCCGGAAATGCAACGGGCAACTTCGGCGACGAGAAGGCGGGTGCTTACTTCAACCTCGGGTTCCAACACATCACCGGTGATTCAGTGCAAACTAATCGTCGTATCGATGGAACGGCGGGAACTTACTGGCGCCTGGCACAGACACCTGCAGGCTCGCTGAAGGCGGGAGTAAACCTCTTCGCTATGCATTACGCCAAGAACCTCCGGTACTTCACGGTGGGACATGGCGGCTACTTCAGCCCCCAGCGGTTCCTGCTGTTCAACGTTCCGGTCACCTGGTCGGGCAAGTCGAAACGGCTGGAGTACACGTTTGGCACAAGCGTGGGATCTCAGTCGTTCACTGAAGATGCCTCGCCGTATTTCCCGCTGGACTCCCTTGTTCAGGGCGCCAACGGTCCGTATTACGGTGCGTTGTCCAGCTCGGGTGTGAACTATAACGTCGACTTCCGTTCTGCTTATCAGGTTGCTGAGAACTGGTTCCTTGTCGGCTACATGAACGTGAACAACGCCCGGTTCTACTCGCAGCAATCAGCGGGTGTCTCGATCCGGTACTCGTTCCGTCCACGCCCGCTCGAAGCCGACCTGACGATTCCGTCCATTCCTGACTGGAAGGGACAGCAGCCTTTCGGCTTGCGGTAACTCGGAGCTCATTATGAAAATGGCGCTTGCTTCATTGAGTCGGAGTATGGGCTGCTGCCTGGCAGCAGCCCTGCTGCCCCACATCGTTTTAGCGCAGGGCCAGCTCACGTGTGACCGGGTGGACATGCCCCTCAGCGTGCGTGCCGAAGGCATGGCAGAGCTGGTCAGCGATATTGTCCTGAAGTGCACGGGCGGTACGCCTGCACCACGCGGCGGTGTCGTCCCGAAGTTTCAGGTGATCGTAGCAGCCAACACTCGACTGACCAGCCGAGTTTTGGTGCCGGGGACAACCGGCACCGGCATGTCCGAAGCACTGCTTGTTGTTGACGAACCGTTGTTTGCCGAGCAGGTAGGATGCGCTTCGGCGAGCTCCGGTGACGCGTGCCCGGCGCTTGCTGGTGCCGCGTCCTCGCCGAACGTGTTCCAGGGTCGGAAGACTCAGGACAACACCATAACTTTTCGTAGTGTTCCCCTGGACCCGCCAGGCACTCAGGCCGTCCGAACGATCCGGATTACCAACCTGCGCGCGAACCTTCCGTCCTTACTCGAAAAGTCACCGCGCGTCTCAAC
>DASQEG010000554.1:0-4187 GCA_035633775.1 Bryobacteraceae bacterium | reverse complement strand
GGCTGCAGAAGCGCTTTTCGGGGGGCTTGAACATCCTCAGCACCTACACCTGGTCGAAGTTCCTCAACAACACCAATGAGGGAGGCGCCACGCTGGGAGGTGAAGGCGGCACATACTCCGATTTCTACAATCGTGCGGCAGACTGGGGACCGTCCGAGAACGACGTGCCGCATCGGTTCACGTTCGCCAGCGTTTACGAGCTTCCTTTCGGCAGGGGAAAGCGCTGGCTGAGCAGCGGCGCCATCCGGCACGTGCTTGGTGACTGGACCATCAGCGGAGTGACCACTCTGCAGTCCGGGTCGCCGTTTACCGTAACCACGCAGGTAAACACCACAAACGCGTTCTCGGCAGGCTCTCTGCGCGCGGATGTCCTCCGAAATCCCAACCTGTCCTCAGACGAGCGCCGGCTGGAGCGCTGGTTCGACACCGACGCATTCCGCCAGCCTGCTCCTTATACATTCGGCAACCAGGGCATCAACATCCTGCGCGGTGACGGCTATGTCAACATCGACCTGTCACTGCTCAAGAACATCCCGCTTGGCGAAGAGCGGAAGCTGCAGTTTCGGGCAGAGTCTTTCAATTTCACAAACACACCGACGTTCGGGTTGCCGGGCAGGGTGTTGGGCGGACCCGGCTTCGGCATTATCAGCTCTGCGTCGCCTGGCCGGCGCGTGCAACTTGGCCTGCGGCTGGTCTGGTAGGCAAGCATCGAAACGCGCGCGTGCAGCATCTTATGGTTTTGGCATGCTGATCACGCGCCGCGCTGACTTTTCAGCTTCCCACAGCTGTTACAATCCCCATCTGTCGGAGCAGCAGAACCGTGATTTCTACGGTGAATCCTCCAACTCGCATGGGCACGGCCATAACTACGTGCTCGAAGTGACGCTGCAGGGAGACCCCGATCCCGTAACAGGCATGATCGTTGACCTGAAGCTGGTCAAGGAGGTTATTCAGCGGCATGTGATCGAGCCTCTGGATCATCGGCACCTGAATCACGAGGTGCCGCCTTTCGACCGGATCACGCCGACCACGGAGAACGTTGCCCGGGAGATCTGGGGGCGGCTCAACGATAAGCTTCGTTTCCCTAATGCTCGTCTGCATTCGGTGCGGCTGTTTGAGACCGAGGACCTCAGCGTTGAGTACATGGGAGACTGACCGTGCGACTGACCAGGACCTACCGTTTCTCTGCTTCTCACCGGCTGCATGCGAGTGATCTGTCTGAGCAGGCCAACGCCGAGCTGTATGGAAAGTGCAACAACCCGTACGGCCACGGGCACGACTACGTTCTGCACGTTACGGCGGAGGGTGCTGTCGACTCCGACACTGGCCGGATCGCCGCTCCGGGCATGCTCGACCGTTACGTGCGGGAGCGTGTGCTGGAGGTATTCGATCACAGGGACATGAACGCCGATGTGCCCGACTTCCGCGGCGTGCCGACGACTGAGAATCTCGCATCGGACATCACGCGAAGGCTCTGTGATGATTGGGCCAGCAGCTTCCCTGGGATCAGGCTGCACGGGGTAATCATTCGTGAAACCCCCCGCAACACGATTGAACTGAGGAGCGAATGAAGGGCAGCAAGGTGAAGGTTCTCGAGAAGAGTAACGCCGGTGCGGGCACCGATGTTGGCGGTCACATCGCATCACTGATGCGTCAGGTTCTGGAAGGCCTCGGCGAAGATCCGTCACGTGAAGGCCTGGCCCGCACGCCCGTCAGGGCAGAGAAGGCTTTGCAGTTTCTCACCAGCGGCTATCGTATGGATCTCGAGCGGATCGTCAATGATGCGCTGTTCGACGTTCAGTACGACGAGATGGTGATCGTGAAGGATATTGAGTTCTTCAGCCTTTGTGAACACCATCTTTTGCCGTTTGAAGGCAAAGCGCACGTCGCCTATCTGCCGTCCGGAAAAGTGATCGGACTAAGCAAGATCCCGCGCATAGTCGACATGTTCGCCCGCCGTCTCCAGGTGCAGGAACGCCTTACCCAGCAGATCGCCGAGACTATTCAGGACGTGCTCCAGCCCAAGGGCGTGGGAGTCATCCTCGAGGCCAGGCATTTTTGCATGATGATGCGCGGGGTCGAGAAACAACACTCCGGAACCGTTACCAGCGCCATGCTGGGGGCTTTCCGGGAACGCAAGGAAACGCGCGACGAGTTCCTCTCGCTGTGCCGCGGACGGTCTTTCTCGTATTGAGTGCGCCTGTTACTATAGCCTCTGCATGAGCGAGAACTTTCGGCGGTTCGAAACAGGTCCCGACCCGTTCGGCCGCACGTGGGAGATCGAGTTTCGCTGGATCCAGAATGCCATTTCGATCCGGCACAGCGATACCGTAGACGTTAAGTTCAATATCCGGCGCGGCGACATTGTCGAAGAAAAGGTCGTTGCTTTGCGCCACCCGGATCTTCTGCAACTCAGTGCGAAACTGAACCGCCAGTTGACCGATCCATGGTGCATGAAACTCGCCGCTCTTCATCTCAAGGAGATGATTGAGACGGATCGCGACATGGACAAGCCGATTGCCGACCCTACCCTCGGTGACCTTGAGCGGCATGCCACGCGGCTGCGGCATCTGGAAGCGGTTGCACGCTAGTCCCTGCATCGCGGCGGTGAGTAAAATGTCAGGGTTGGCACCTGACTTCCCGGTTGTTCACTGAGACGAATGAGGAGGAAGTAATGGTCAATTGTCCTGCATGCGATGGTGTCCTCGACATCGAAGAAGATGAGCTGGACGAGGGTGACGAGTTTACGTGTGATGAGTGCGGCGCAGAGCTGAGCGTGGTTGGAACCGATCCGCTCGAGATCGAGCGCGCATCGGAAGGTGACGAGGACGAAGACGAGGATGATGACCTCGACGAGGAAGATGAGGATGAAGACGAGGAAGACGCCGAAGAGGATGAAGAGGACGAGGACTGGAAGTAGCCTGGCTATGGCTAACGGTGGCACGCGTCACCCGGTCGTGACGGTAACCCACTGCCCCGGCTGCCGCGTCTAACTGTGCAGAAGATGCGACTCGCATTCCTCAAGCTGCTTACCGCCATCGTTGCTGTCGCCGCCCTGAGCGTGGGTCCGCTGGCTGCTCAGGGCAAGCGCGATGGGAAGGAGAACATCACCACTCGGTCCGTGCAGGGTGTGGTGACTGACGGACAGGATAACCCGCTGGAAAACGCAGTCGTCCAGCTCAAGGACACGCGCAGTCTGCAGATTCGCTCGTTTATCACCCGCAACAACGGAACGTATCACTTTCACGGGCTGAGCAAAGACATAGACTACGAATTGAAAGCCGACCACCAGGGCAAGAGCAGCGATCCCCGCCGGCTTAGTTCCTTCGACAGCCGCCCACAAGCCGTTATGAACCTCAAAGTGAGCAAGTAGACCTCGGTAGCTGGTTTTCGCGCGGTTACGTGCGTGACCTGAACCCGGTCGGTAGCGTCTTCTACGCAGTCTCGAGATGATCTGCACACCTGCATCGCGTGCCCACGAGGTTGGCCTCTGCCTCGGCGCTCAGGCGGGGTGAGGCGCGGATCCGCGAAATCCTGACGGCGTGCTGCCGAGACCCGCTGAACTGATGCGGAAGCGAGGCCCTGATCGCGCAACCGCTCGCGAGGGCTGCGGCGTCCTACTGTCATGGCAGCCACCCGTGCGTTCACCGCCCTTGTGCTCGTACTTGCAATGCCCGCAATGGCCCAGAAACCGCAGGCTCCGCGAAAGGCTCCGGCCGCGCCGAAGTCTGAAGCACGGAACCCGGCCGGTGCGATGCCTGCAGAGTTTACGATCGGAAGCCTTACGGTGACCGGTGCGCGCAGCTTTACTCCGGAGCAGATACTGGCCATGACCTCGCTCCGAAGTGGACGGACTGCGCGGCGCGAGCATTTCGAGGAGGCACAGCAGAAGCTGCTTCAGTCGGGTCTGTTCGAAACCGTGGCATATCGCTATGACTCAGCCGGCAGGGATAAGCCCGGTGTCTACAACGCCACGCTCGAGGTGAAAGAGATCGAGCAACTGTTCACGTATCGCTTCGAAGCGCTTCCTGCAGACGAGAAAGAGCTCCGCGCATGGTTGAAGCAGAAGGAGACGTCGTTCACCGAGCGCCTGCCTGCAACCGAGCCCGTGCTCCAGCGCTTCTCAGCGTTGATCGAGGATTTTTTCCGTGAACGGAAGGCTGACATTGACGTGAACGGCCGGCTGA
>DASQEG010000553.1:0-2338 GCA_035633775.1 Bryobacteraceae bacterium | reverse complement strand
GGTCAGGGCCCAACGTCCTGACTGCGCGCGAAGACTGGCTCGTGCTTGTGTTTGTCTCATTGCCCGAGTCCGCCCCCGCTGGCCCGCCGGATACGCCCGCCTGCACCCAAATCCGAATCGCTGGCACAGAACTGCTCAGCGCTTGTTGGGTCAGCGTTGTACGTTTGGCGGTACCAAGGCAGACCAACCAGATGAAATCTCTACTCACCCTCATTGCAGCGGCCGCTCTCGCAGTGCCGGTCAGCGCCGTTCCCGTTCTGTTGAACGCCGGTGTCGACAGCCTCACGACCCTCACCAGCAACGCGTACGCAGGCATGGCAAACCCGAACGCCGGCCGTCTGACTCTGCTGCTGAGTCACGGCGATCACTTCCACGCGATTGGCGCCTACTCGTACTCCGGGCCCGCCGCCGCTCCGGTCGTAAACCCCACAAGCAGCAACAACCGGATCCCGGAACCTTTTAGCGCAGAACCACCGCTGCCGCTGTCGCTCGGCACGGGACTCTATAGAGGCAAACTCGTCAATGCGCCCGGCGCGTCCGAGTACAGCGACATCGACTTCGGTTCGATCGAGGAACTGGCCAGCTTTGCTCCCGGCTCGCCGGAACATACGCTGCTCAACAGTTCCGCCGGGCGGTGGAGTTCGTCACTTTCAGGAGCCGTTATTGCATTGGAACTGTTGTCAATCACACCCGGTCTGAACGTCGGCACCGCGGCGAACATGGACATCTTCTCCAGCGCAACTTACTATGCGATCGGCTCCGGCGACAACATCGACTTTAGGCCCGTGTTCTGGACTGAGGCCACGGCGCCGCTTGGCAGGTACTCAGCTACGATGCGCCTCGTAGACCTGCGCAACTCCGGCGCTTTGCTGCCGTCAGGAGAGTTCACCTTCGACTTCGCTGCCGTTCCGGAGCCGGCAACGATGGGTCTGATGGGCGCAGGCCTCGCTGCCGTTCTTGCCGGCGCACGCCGCCGCACCTGGCGTACCTCCACCAAGGCTCGAAGGAACAGACCGCAGGGGCAATCAGCGTAGCGGACCGAACGGCACCATCGATCCGCTACGCCGGCCGTAGGACTATTGCTGAATCGGGCGGAGTGCTTCCGCGACCGCCTGACCAATGCTGCGACCCTGGCGGCGACCTGCTTTGACAGCGTCGACGAAATGGATTCCCGCGTAGAGACGCGACCACCCGTTCTCCTCGGCCGCGTTCGCGAATCCCCGGTAGCTTCGCGTCACTCCCGGAAGGCTAAGGCTGGTGGTGCTGTAGCGCACGCCGTTCCCAAGCGCTTCAATCAGCACTTCAGCGGCAGCCCAGCCGAGCACAGTGTGTGTCGATGGATAGTCCGGCACTGGCGGCGTGATCAGGAACGGCCTCCATGCCGGGTCGGGCTCTGTCAGGGAATTGCCGTCTGCGCCCGCCTGCTGTATTGCCGTTTCCGGCCTCCAAAAGCGGAATCGGTATTTAGCCTCGAAGCCTGCGATGAATCCGTCTGCCAGGGCGAAGTTGACCAGCGCCAGAACCCGCGCCGCCGACCACGGGTCGAGCCGGCGCTCGCGGACGGCGATGTTCGCGATTCTGTTCCAGCCGAGAGTGGAGTCCTCGTACCAGAACTTCGCGATCTCCGCTTGCTCCGGCGTGCGCGTCCGGCTCGCGATGTGGCCAATCTCTTTGACGTACTCGAGATCGCGAGCATATTGCCGGCTGGACAGCGGCAGAGGACCGTCCAATTCGTGTTCCTTCAGATCGACGACGAACGGTTTGACGCGGCCCCAGCCAGGCTGGGCGGCGAAGTTGAACGGCGGAGTGAACTGATATTCTCCCGGACCGGGTCGCGGCGCATACACAGGCTGGCTGCCGTTCTCCGATCCGTCACCGTGCCGGCGCGCGAGCGTCGCACGAGCGGCGGCCTGGCCTGTTGCGATACCACCCGTCTTTGCGGGTCCGTCAGCGACGCCCGCAAGGGCACGTTCATAAGCTTCGTTTACGAATGCTCCCCGATCCGGCAGCAGCGCGAGCAGAACTTCACGGGACGCAGCCGCAACCGCAGCATCCGCCGATGCACGCGGAGCACGCAGCAGGCCCGGCGTGTACGGTTCGAACCGGAGGTTTACAGCGTTGATCGCATCGTGAACAGATGCCTGCAGAATCGCGAGAGTACGCGAATGAGCCATCGGATTCGTGCCTTCGAAAGGCGTGAGCGCTTCGATCGCGACGGCGTTCCACCACGTAACCGCATTCTGGTGGGGCAAGTCGGTGCTGGTCGCGTTGACATGTTGGGCCTGTGCCGAAGTGACGAGGGCAACAGCGATGCACGGAAGAATTGCGCGCCGCATAA
>DASQEG010000552.1:0-2894 GCA_035633775.1 Bryobacteraceae bacterium | reverse complement strand
AATGAGGCGCTCTCGGTGAGGCTGCAGTCCTTATAATGAGCACATGCTTCGCCATGGCGCATGCCTGTTCTGCGTTTGCATGCTCGTGCGTGGTGCAGCCGAGTTGTTCAGCAATGTCACGCCTGGAAGTGGAATCGAGTTTCAGCACGCGAACTCCCCGACATCGAACAAGTATCTGATCGAAACCATGTCCGGCGGTGTCGCGCTGTTCGACTACAACGGGGACAATCGTCTCGACATCTTCTTCACCAACGGCGCACGGTTGGAAAACCCCATGCCGCCTGGAGCTCAACCTGACAAGAGCGCTCCTGTTCACTGGAATCGGCTATACCGCAACCAGGGCAACGGCCGCTTCGAGGACGTGACCGCGAGTGCTGGCGTGCGCGGTCCAGCGACGAGCTATTCGATGGGCGCAGCCGTGGGCGACTACGACAACGACGGAGATGCGGATCTGTATGTCACGGCTTACGGTGGCAATACCATGTACCGCAACAACGGCAACGGCACCTTCACGGATGTCACAGAGCCTTCCGGAACTGGCGGCTCCGGCTGGTCCACCAGCGCAGGATTCTTCGACTACAACCATGACGGCAAGCTCGACTTGTTCGTGGGCCGCTATCTTGCGTGGACCTTCGAGAACAACATCTTCTGCGGTGATCGACGCGAAGGCGGCCATCGAGCTTACTGCCATCCCAATAACTTCCAGGGTGTCTCGAATCTTCTCTACCGGAACGATGGTGACGGCAAGTTCACCGAGGTGGCGCGCCAGGCCGGGGTTGCGAACGCAAGCGGGAAGGCCCTGGGTGTTGCCTTCGCCGACTACGACAACGACGGCTGGCAGGACATCTACGTAGCGAATGACTCCGTCCCATGCTTCCTGTATCGCAACAAGCGCGACGGGACTTTTGAGGACGTGTCGCTCACATCCGGCGCCGGCTTGACCGACGATGGCAAGACGTTCGCGGGCATGGGCGTCGATTTTGCAGATTACGATAACGATGGGCTGGCCGACATCTTCGTCACAGACCTTTCCAACGAGATGTATGTGCTGTATCGCAATGTGGGTGACGGCGCATTTTCGTATGAAACCCAGCGGTCGGGGGTGGGTAAAGCCACGATGCTGTATTCAGGATGGGGCACGCGGTTTATCGACTTCGATAACGATGGCTGGAAGGACATCTTTGCTGCCCAGGGTCATGTGCTGGACACAATCGAGCTTACGGCCAAACACCTGAAGTACCTGCAGCGACCATTGTTGCTGCGGAACACCGGCGGCAAGTTCACAGATGTCTCCCCGAATGCCGGAAAGGCCTTCCTTTCTGAATGGGCGGGCCGGGGACTCGCTGTGGGAGACCTGGACAACGATGGCGACCTTGACGCCGTCGTATCTAACTGCGGACAGCGCCCGTACATTCTGCGGAATGAGTCCGGGACAGCTAACAACTGGATCTCTCTGCGTTTGACCGGTACCACCTCGAATCGTGACGCGATTGGTGCTCGTGTGTCTGTTTTTCATTCCCCGGGGATGAGGCAGTTGTACGAGGTGAACACTGCCGGCAGTTATCTGTCCGCGAGTGACAAGCGGCTGATCATTGGCACCGGGCATCAGAAGCAGATTGCCAGGCTGGAGATCCACTGGCCGGGGGGGCGCAAGCAAGTCGTCGAGAATGTAGCTGCAAATTCCGTTTTAGATTTGTTGGAACCGAATTGACACACTCAGGGACTCGTGATAGCGTTGATCCCGAATTTGCTGCCGGCGTGCGGCCTTGGCCGCCTTCAGGAGATTCCGACCGGGGAAACCTGGGTGCGTGCGCCGGGAGTACGCGTGCCCAGGGGATCTTCACTGAGGTGTCCAAATGCACAACGGTCTGCTGTTTAAAGCGGCTTTGGTTTGCCTGGCCGCTGGGATGATGACTGGTCAGACCGGTCGAGGGAGTCTCACCGGAACGGTGACAGACCCAACCGGCTCCAGCGTTCCTGGTGCGGCAATCAGCGCCAAACACGTCGCGACTGGAACAGCCTTCAAAGCGGAGACGTCTTCGGGCGGTGTCTTCACCCTCCCTGAGCTGCCATTCGGGCAGTATACGGTCGCAGTCACCAAGTCAGGATTCCAGACAGCAGAGTCAACGAACGTCATCATCTCAGCGAATCAGGTAACAAGATTCGATCTGACGCTGTCCGTAGGCAACGTTCAGCAGGCGGTGCAAATAGAAGCGGTCGCGCCACTGCTGCAACAGGATTCCTCTACCGTGCAGACCAACTTCACTACCAAACAGGTGCTGGAACTTCCGTTGTCCCTCGGCGCATTTGGATTGAGGTCCGCCGAGGCGTTCACTTTCCTAACGCCGGGGGTAGTCGGTGATCAGTTCCTGACGTCCATCAACGGCGGACAGACATTCTCCAATGAGGTGCTGATCGACGGCGGTAGTGCCGGTCGAGGTTGGGCGCCCGGCAACGCCGACGAAAGTGCGCCTTCCGTCGACGCTATCGGTGAGTTCACCATCAAGACGAACAACTTCTCGGCTGAATACGGACACACCGGCAGCGCGATCACCAGCTTTGTCCTTAAGTCTGGCACGAACAACTACCACGGGACCGCTTACGAGTTCCTGCGCAATGAGGCTTTCAACGCATTTGGATTTTACCGGCAGGCAAATTTCGATCGCAAGCACGATTTCGGTGGCACCCTCGGCGGGCCCGTCTGGATTCCGAAGATCTACAACGGACGGGATAAGACGTTCTTTTTCTTCTCGTATGAGCACACGCGTGCGGACGAGAAATTTCTAGGATCCCCGCGTGTGGTGCCGACCGCTGCGCAACGTCAGGGTGACTTTAGTGAGTTACTACGCCTCCAGAACCCAACGATCATCCATGACCCACTAACCGGCTTGCCG
>DASQEG010000551.1:0-4178 GCA_035633775.1 Bryobacteraceae bacterium | reverse complement strand
GCTCGTCGTGAAGAGCAGCCGAAAGGCTTCACCATGGAACTGGAGCCCACCTTTGGCTTCGTCAGCAGAAGGAGCACCGAAGCCATCAAGACAAAGGAAGTGTCCCATCCCTGAGCCCGGCCGCTTCGGATTCCAAAGCGGATTCGATCCGTCGGCATTACCCTTGAGGACGATGCTCGCGACCGTCGCACCTTCGGGAAGGATCGTCACTTCGACACGATCGTTGCCGACCTTCAGAGCCGGTCGACCTTCAAAGGTCTGCGAGTGTGTAAGCGCAGTCAGGGCCAGAAACGCAGAAAGAGCTGATCTCACGATCCGGCCAGTTTATCGCCTGCCCGGGCCGAACAGGACCTTTCCAGGACGCTCGCCTGTCATCACGCCGTCTCGCAGCACCGGGACTCCGTTCACGATGAGGTGGCGCACGCCTTCGGAGTACTGATGGGGGCGAGCAAACTCTGAGCGGTCGGTGATCGTGGCGGGGTCAAATGCCACCAGATCGGCCGACATGCCGACGCGGATCAGCCCTCGGTCCTGTAGCTTCAGGCGGCTCGCCGGCAGGCCCGTCATGCGGCGGATCGCTTCTTCGAGCGTGAGGATCTTCCTGTCGCGCACATAGCGGCCGAGCACACGCGGGAATGTCCCATAAGATCGCGGATGCGGCACGCCGTCGCCGGGCACGGGCGCGTGACCGTCCGTTGCCACCATCGTGTTTGGTGACTGAAGAATGCGCACAACGTCCTCTTCACCGATGGCGTGGTAGATCGCCGAACACCCGCCTTTCAGCTGGAGGCTGATCATCGTATCGGCTGCATTTTCCGGAGTAGGCTCGAGCCCTGCCGCCCGCGTCGCGTCCGACAGCGTCTTGCCGTCGAGCGAACGGTCGAAGCCGCAACTGGCAAACTGCACGTTCGCTGGATCGCCGCCCCCACGATCTTCACGGATACGCCTTGCAATCTCGGCCTTGATCCTGGCGCGCGATTCCGGAGCGTTCACGCGTTCGGCAAGCGCCTTTGCGCCACCCGAGAGCGACCACTGCGGAAACAGTGCTGCAGTTCCGGTACTCGAGGCTGTGTAGGGGTATTGATCGATGGTCACGTCGACACCCCGAGCGCGGGCTTCATCCACTAGATGAAGGGTCTGTTTACTCCGACCCCAATAAGCTTTGCCGATGATCTTGTGATGGGTGACTTGGGTCGGCACACCGCCCTGCTCACCGATGCGGATTGTTTCCCGCACGCTGTCGAGCACGCCCGATGCTTCGTCGCGGATGTGCGAGATGTGCATGCCGCCAAAAGGTGCGACTACCCTGGCGAGCTGAATGACTTCTTCGGTAGGCGCGTAGTTTCCCGGGACGTAAAACAAACCGGTGGAGAGGCCGAAAGCTCCGTCCACCATCGCCTCCCGGGCGAGTGCCTTCATTCTGTCGATCTCCGCAGCCGTTGCGTGGCGGTTCTCGGAACCCATGACGGTACTGCGGATGGCATTATGTCCCGCGAAATAGCCGAAGTTCAGGGCCGGCCTGAGCGCCTGCAGCTTATCAAGGGCCGGACGGAGCGGGATTGGCGATCCGCCGTCCTGGCCTTCGAGCAGGGTCGTAATGCCCTGGCGCGCGAGGGATTCCAGCAATGGATTGCCATCAACACTGCGGCCGGCATGGCTGTGCATGTCGATGAATCCCGGTGCCACAACAAGGCCGTCGGCGGAGATGCGGACAGCAGCCGCAACGGAGGAGAGACTGCCGATGGCTGCGATGCGGCCCTGCAGCACTGCTACGTCGGCGCGGTACCAGGGGCTGCCTGTGCCATCGACGACTCGGGCCCCAGTGATGACCAGGTCGTAGGTTTGAGCGGTGCAGATCAGACACGCAGCGGCGCAGAGGAGTGCCGGCTTCAATTCTTCGCCCTCGGCCATTGGCCCGCGGGGGTGCTTTCAGTCTGGCGAGCCTGAGTCTCACGCCATGCGTTCTGGACAGGGTCTGGAAATGAGGGCAGCAGGCCTTCGATGCGGCCGAGGATCTGCGTAACAACTTCAGGATGGCGGTCGGCTACGTCGTAGCTCTCCTCAGGGTCGAGCTCGAGGTTGTACAACTCGTTTGGCCGCAGAGGAAGATTTTGGCGACCGGCCTGAGGCACCGGTGAGTAGACCGCCGAGCTGTGCCTCGCGACATGCAGCTTCCACTTACCCCAGCGCGCGCACTGCAGATTCCAGCCGTCGAAGTAGAGCAGCGCTTCGCGTTCGAGCGAAGAAGCTTTGCCGGCCAGCATCGGCCAGATGTTCATGCCGTCGAGTGGCTGAGCGGGAGGTTGTGCTCCCGTCAGGCCTGCAATAGTGGGCAGAAGGTCCATCGTTGAACCGATGCCGTCGACCACACGACCGTTCGGTATGCGTCCGGGCAAACGGGCAAGAAGCGGAACGCGCACACCACCTTCGAGGGTCGAGCCCTTACGTCCGCGCAAGCGCCCGGGGCTGCCCTGAAACCAGGGACCGTTGTCCGATGAGAAGAGCACCAGCGTATCCTTCTCCAGACCCTTCCGTTTCAGCGCACCGAGGACCTCGCCGACGCTCCAGTCCAGTTCCTCGAGGACGTCACCGTAAATGCCCTGGGGTGACTTCCCGCGAAACCGTTCGGACGCGTAGAGCGGAATGTGGGGCATCGTGTGAGGCATATACAGGAAGAACGGACCTTGTTTGGTGCCTTCAATGAAGCGCACTGCTTCCTGTGTGTAGCGCTGCGTCAGGGTGGATTGGGTGGCCTCGGGTTCCACTGTGTCTTCGTTTCGAAGCAGCACCGCCGGTTTCATGTCATTGCTGTACGGGATTCCGAAGTAGCCGTCGAAGCCGCGTTTGGTGGGCAGATACTCCGGCTTATGGCCAAGATGCCACTTGCCAACGCACATCGTGCGGTACCCAAGGGGCTTCAACATGGCCGCAATCGTCGTTTCCGACGCGGGAAGGCCTTCGCTGTCCTGCGGGAACAGGACGCGCGGAACGTTCACGCGTGTCGGGTAGCGGCCGGTGAGCAGAGCAGCGCGAGACGGAGAGCAAACCGGATTCGCGGAGTAGAAGTTGGTGAAACGTACACCGTCTCTGGCGAGGCTGTCGATGGCGGGTGTGCGCAGGGTAGAACCGTAGCAGCCGAGGTCTCCGTAACCGAGGTCGTCCGCATAGATCAGGACCACGTTTAGCGGTGTCGTTTGGGCGCGGAGAGCCAGTGCTCCCGCAACTGTAAAAAACTGTCTTCGCCGCATGGAAGACGCATCATACCAGTGCAACGCAGTCTCAACGCATTCCGTCGGAAAGTTTGTCCCTTACAGAGTTCCGGAGGCGCTACACTGAGTTTGCGGGCCGGTTCCCTCAAGGTTCCTGTTCCTTTCTGGCGCATCTTTCCCCACATTTGGAGGTACTTAGAATTGGCCGTGAAGACTCTCGACGGCGTTCAGGTCTATGAGCCGACTGAACGGTGGACCGTCACCGATGCAAGCGAACTCTACGATGTACCGGCCTGGGGTAAAGGCTACTTCTCCGTGGGCGAGAACGGGCATCTCTTCGTACATCCGGACAAGGACCCGAACCGACGCGCCGATCTCAAAGAACTGATCGAGAAGCTGGTTCTGCGCGGCATTGCGCCTCCCATCCTTCTGCGGTTCGGTCAGATCCTGAAGCACCGCCTCGGCGAAATACACGGTGCGTTCATGAGTGCGATTCAGGAGCACGGGTACAAGGGAGACTACCGGTGCGTTTACCCGATCAAGGTGAACCAGCAGCGGCAGGTAGTTGAGGAGGTCTTCGAGTACGGAAAGCAGTTTCATTTCGGCATCGAAGCAGGCTCAAAGCCGGAACTTCTGGCCGTCGTAGCGATGGCGGACAACGAGACGCCCATTATCTGCAACGGCTTCAAGGATGACGAGTACATCGAGATCGTCACCAATGCTCGTAAAATCGGCCGGCAGATCATTCCTGTAATCGAGAAGTTCACAGAACTGGATCTAATTCTCCGCCACGCGGAGCGCGCCAACGTTCGGCCGGTGGTCGGCGTGCGCGTGAAGCTCGCCAGCAGGGGTTCGGGTCGGTGGAAATCGTCAGGCGGCTATCGATCGAAATTCGGCCTTACGGTAAGTGAAGCCGTGAAGGTGCTCGAACGTTTGAAGGCAGCCGGCATGCCGGAATCCCTGCAGTTG
>DASQEG010000550.1:0-4308 GCA_035633775.1 Bryobacteraceae bacterium | reverse complement strand
AAGGTCATCTTTCTGCTGGTTGTCACTTCGCAATCAGGATATACCGATTCCTGCAGCGGACCGTGGTCACAGCCGCCGAAGGCGATATTCTGGTGTGCTATGCGAGTTTGCGCAACACTGGTCGCGTGTTCGCTTGCCGTGGCGGCAGGCGCGCAGCCGGTCAGCTTTGAGCAGACCGTGCAGCCGGTCCTGAGCGAACGATGTCAGCCCTGCCATAACAGTCGCAACCCCAGCGGAGGACTCTCGGTCGAGTCAGGTGCAGCTCTGCTGAAAGGTGGGCAGTCGGGCGCGGTCATTCGTCCCGGTAAGCCCGAGGACAGCCTGCTGCTGCAGAGTGTCTCCGGCGAGAAGCCGAAAATGCCGAAGTTCGGTGCGCCCCTGTCCCCGGATCAGGTCGCCACCTTGCGCACCTGGATCGCTGAAGGCGCAAAGGCAGCTTCCTCGCAAGCGGGCAAGGAACAGCTCTGGTGGTCCTTGTCTCCGCTCTTGCGGCCGGACGTACCTTCCGCTCGGGCCGGCATCGGACCGGTGGACGCGTTCCTGGGTCAGAAGTTGAATGCGGCCGGTCTGACTCCTTCTCCCGAAGCGGACCGGCGGACTTTAATCCGGCGGCTTTACTACGATCTGCACGGACTCCCTCCGTCCCTGAGCGAAGTTGAGGCCTTCGTCAACGACAAATCGACTGACGCATGGGAAAAGCTTGTAGATCGACTGCTCGCGTCACCGCGATACGGCGAACGGTGGGCTCGCCACTGGTTCGATGTGATCCACTATGGCGAGTCACACGGCTACGACAAGGACAAGCCGCGCCGCAATGCCTGGCCCTACCGGGACTATGTCATCCAGGCGTTCAATGAAGATAAGCCGTGGGCGCAGTTCGTGCGGGAGCAGCTGGCCGGCGATGTGCTCTACCCGGACGATCCGCGCGCCTACGTAGCGACCGGCTTCCTCGCGGCAGGTCCGTGGGACTTCGTCGGCCATCAGGAGTTGCGCGAAGGCACTGTCGAGAAAGACAACACTCGCGTATTGGACCGCGATGACATGGTGGCCACTGCAGTGTCGAGCTTCACCAGCATGACGGCACACTGCGCCCGCTGTCATGACCACAAGTTCGATCCGATCCCGCAGCAGGATTACTACAATCTCCAGGCGGTCTTCGCCGGCATTGACCGGGCCGACCAGCCGTGGGATGAAGATCCCGCGATCCATCGCCGCCGCAGGGCGCTGTTGCGCGCCAGGCTGGAGGTTCAGCGCCGATTACAGCCACTGCTCGACAAGGTGGAATTCGCAACCAGCCCCGAGATCGCAGCGCTCGACAGCTCCATTCAGGATGCCGGTCTGCTGATCGTCCACATGGGCGAGCCGAAGACGCCCGCTGATGTCGAGACGAAGAAGCAGCTCGAAGCCCGGCGCACTGCGGATCGAAAACGGCGGCAGCAGCTGCTGGATGCAATTGTCGGCCCGGAGACGTATGCGGCCATCGAGCGTGTCAAAGGCGAGTTCAAGCCGATCGACGAAGCACTTGCGAAACTGCCCGCGCCGCGCATGGTCTACACCGCAACGACTCACTTCGCGCGAGCTGGAACATTTCGACCTGCACTGGGACCACGGCCCGTCTCGGTCCTGTCACGCGGCAATGTTCGATCACCGTCCACCCCTGCAGCGCCTGGTGCACTGAGCTGTGTGCCCGGCCTGGAAACCCACTTCAAGCTTTCAAACCCTGACGATGAGGGCAGCCGGCGGGCCGCGCTTGCCCGCTGGGTTACCGATGACCGCAACATGCTTACCTGGCGTTCGATCGTGAATCGTGTCTGGCAGGGGCACTTCGGAGTCGGGCTGGTGGACACGCCCAACGACTTCGGCAGGATGGGCAGCAAGCCATCTCATCCGGAACTGCTGGACTGGCTGGCCGTCTGGTTCCGCGATGATGCAAAGGGGTCACTGAAGCAGCTGCACCGCCTGATGGTGACGAGCGCAGCGTACCGGCAGTCCTCACGGCACCGTGACGACGCTGCGAAAGTCGATGCAGATAACAGGCTCTTGTGGCGCATGAACCGAACGCGCATCGACGCCGAGGCGGTACGCGATTCCATCCTGGCGGTTGCCGGAAAGCTCGACCTGACCGCGGGCGGACCTTCAGCAGAGCAGTTCGTGTTCAAGGACGACCATTCGCCGGTGTACGACTACGCGCGCTTCGATCCCGACGCCCCGGGCTCGTACCGCCGCAGCATCTACCGCTTTATCGTTCGCAGCGTCCCCGATCCTCTCATGGAGCGACTGGACTGTCCGGACCCGTCCGTACTGACACCGAAGCGCTCTACGACGATCACTGCCATCCAGGCGCTCGCGATGCTGAACAACCCGTTCGTGCTTCGCATGGCCGAACACTTCGCCCAGCGTGCAGGCACTCCGGCAGAAGCCGTGCGGCTTGCTCTCGGCCGTGACGCGCGACCTGATGAGCATCGCGCCTATAGCGAGTACGCGGCTCGCCACGGTCTTGCGAACCTCTGCCGTCTGCTGTTCAACACCAACGAGTTCCTGTTTGTCGACTGAGGTAACCACGCATATGGATCGGCGATCGTTCCTTTGGAATTACGGCGGCGGGCTGGGCGGGATTGCGCTGGCGCGCCTGCTCGGCCGCGAAACGATGGCAGCGGGCCCTGGCAAGCCCGAACTGAACGGTGGGCTGCACCACCGCGCTCGGGCAAAACGTGTTGTGCAGCTGTTTATGTCCGGCGCGGCCAGCCAGTGCGACACCTTCGATTACAAACCCCTGTTGATCAGCAAAGCCGGCGAGCAGTGGGATCCGGGGGAAAAGGTCGAGCTCTTTCAGAGCAATCCAGGCGTGGTGATGCCAAGCCCATGGGGGTGGAAGCAGCATGGCCAGAGCGGCAAGTGGGTGAGCGACCTGCTGCCGCACACTGCAGGTTGTGTGGATGACATCGCGTTCGTTGCATCGATGATGTCGAAGTCCAACGTGCATGGACCCGCAACGTTCATGCAAAACACCGGTTTCATTTTGCCCGGCTTCCCAAGCGCGGGCAGCTGGATCTCTTACGCCCTCGGCAGGGCGAGTGAGAACCTGCCGGAGTTCGTTGTTCTGCCCGATCCACGCGGGATGCCGCCGAACGGCGCTGCGAACTGGTCCGCAGGATTCCTGCCGGCGGCTCATCAGGCCACGACGATTCGCGCCGGAACCTCCACGCCTATTCATGATCTGCACCCACCCGCATCCGCGAAGTTCATCACCACGGAAAGCGAGCGCGACGGGCTGGCTCTGCTGGAGCAGGTGAACCGGGAGCATCTTGCCGAAAGGCGGGACGACTCGAGGCTGGAGGCGCGAATCTCCTCCTACTAGATGGCAGCGAAGCTGCAGCTCAGTGCCCCCGAAGTGCTCGATTTGAATGGTGAATCCAGGGCAACACGTGAACTGTATGGGCTTGATTCCGAGGTCACCGCCGACATGGGACGGCGATGCCTGACCGCTCGCCGCCTGCTCGAAAGAGGGGTTCGTTTCGTTCAGGTCTGGAGCGGCGCCGACAACGGCTTTCCCCGCAGAAACTGGGACAGCCACGAGAACCTGGCCAAGGATCACGGCGACCTCGGGGCAGCACTCGACAAGCCGGTAGCCGCACTGCTGAAAGATCTGAAAGCACGCGGTCTCCTCGACGATACGGTAGTCTACTGGACCACAGAGTTCGGCCGCATGCCGTGTTCGCAGGGAAGCAAGGGCCGCGACCATAACCCGCTCGGCTTTACTTCATGGCTTGCCGGCGGCGGCTTCCGCGGCGGGATCACGTATGGAGCGACGGATGACTGGTCGTACAAGGTAGCCGACAAGCCCGTCTACTGCTACGACGTGCACGCCACCCTTCTTCACCTGCTCGGCATCGATCATCGCCGCCTGACTTCCAGACACAACGGCATTGACCGCAGGCTGACCGACGTTCACGGCCATGTAATCGATGAATTGCTCGCCTGAAACTTCCTACCAGGATCGCGACACGCCGACAACATCCCACCGGCCCTGTCCCCGCCGTATGTAGACATCGACCTTCTGCTCGGCGGGACGGCCCTCGAGCCGCAGTCTTGCAACTACAATCGAGCCGTCCGGAGCACCATGCAGCGCCGCTGGGACGCGTAAGCCCCCACCAGGGAGTTTGTCCGCCAGGGCGCCGGGCGCCTCATACGCGAACCACTCGGATGCAACTGTTCCACCCTTGGAGAAGCCATACTTCTGCGAGAGATCTTCGTAGACGAGTGCGCGGCCTTCGACAGCGAAATTGTCCAGCGGAGTCACACGTGCGA
>DASQEG010000549.1:0-12283 GCA_035633775.1 Bryobacteraceae bacterium | reverse complement strand
ATAACCTGATCTATCGCCGCGAGATCCCCGTGATGATCAGCGTATTCATCAATCCCGGCCGCCGGCCTGATCAGCCCGAGCCGCATATCAAGGAATGGGGCGATCGCACAACCAATCGTCCACAGGAGTACAACGCGCTTGATGACAAGTATGCGCGCGTCGTTGCAGACGAGCTGCTGCCTGCCCTCCGCAAAGACTACAACATCTCAAAGAACCCTGAGCACCTGGGCATAGGTGGGGCCAGTTCCGGCGCGATCGCTGCCTGGACCGTGGCCTGGCACCGGCCCGAGGTGTTCCGCAAAGTGATCAGCTTTATCGGCAGCTTCACCAACATCCGCGGCGGACACGAGTATCCCGACATCATCATGAAGAGCGAAAAGAAGCCCATTCGCATCTTCATGCAGGACGGCCGTAATGATAACCGGGGCGTGCGGCGCAACGGCGAGTACGACCCGAAGTGGGACTGGTTCCTGCAGAACACACGAATGGTGGAAGCACTCAAGGGCAAGGGTTACGACTTTGCGTATTCCTGGGGCATTGGACGGCACAGTTCGAAGCACGGCGGACAGATGTTGCCGGAGATGATGCGCTGGGTGTGGCGTGACGTCGAGCCTGTATCAACGGACGTGAAAGACATGGTCGAGCGCTCGTTCCGAGCTCCCGTGGCACAGCAGCAGCCGACTAACAAGTAGCCCGAGCGGACGTTTTCAGCGCTCGTTCTTCACGCCAAACAACTCCGAGCGCAGCGTGTTCGATAGTGGGCTCTTCGGTTCGCCGGCCTCGCGAAGCCTGCGGACTTGTTCGGACTCGGCACGGGCTTCCGCTTTCCTGCCCAGTGCCGAGTAGGCACGCATCAGCTGGTAATGAGCATCCACCTGGCCCGGCAGCAACTGCGTGCTGCGCTTCAGATGCTTCAGTGCCGTCTCAAACTCGCCGCTATCGATCGCGATTCGTCCGGCGAGGACATGGGCGTAAGGATCCTCGGGGGCGCGTTCCAAGGCTCGCTTGACTTCCAGTGCGGCCCGGCCACGATGTTCCGGCGAAACATCCAGCAGCGCCTGAGCGAGGTAGTAGTGAGCTTCGGCGGAGTCGTCGCCGAGCGCGATCGCCGTCTCGAGCAGCGGAAGCGCTTCTGACGCTTTGCCCCGCGTCATGAAGCTGATGCCATGCACCACAAATGGACGTGCCCACTCCGGCCAGCGACGTTCGATGGACGCTAGTACCGTTCTTGCTTCCTCGAACCGCTTAGCGAGTTCGAGCACGACGGCATGGTCCAGCAGCAGTTGCGGTTCATTTGGGATCAGCTTGTTAGCCTGCTCCAGCAGTCTGGATGCTTCGGCCAGCTTGTCGTGCTTGATGAGGAACTTCGCGGCGTGGTGGTACAGCGGCGCCTGTGTCGGTGCCGCAGCAAAACTGTTGTTTAAGGCCTGAAGTGCAGGCTCGAACTGACCCGCGCCGTCCAGAATCTGTGCCCGGGCCAGCCAGTAATCACCATCGCGGCTGCGCTCCGGAACTCGATCCAGCGTGGCGAGACCCGCTTCGGGGCCCGCGATACGAAACTCAGCGATGGCCAGCTCAACCGATGGTTGAGCAGCCTGCTGCAAAAGCTTTCGCGCCGCCTCAAATCGTTCTGCCCCGATCAGCGCGAGTTCGCCGTCGGTCACGGCCGGTGCGGTTTTCAGGCTTTGCAGCACCTGCTCTGCGCCCGCGGCGTCTCCACGCTCCAGCAAGGTAAGTCCAAGCCTTAGCCGGAGGTCTTCGTTCGCCGGCTGGTCCTCAACCGCACGGCGAAGGTTCGCAATGTAGCGTTCGCCCTGCTGCTCCGGGGCCATGCTAAGGAACTCGAGCAGGCCCGTTCTCGGCGTGTGCGATGCGTCTGTCCCCAGCTGCCCCTTGACCACGGCGAAGTATTTGTCAGCTTCGTCGCGCTTGCCTGTGTCCCGAAGTATGAACGCCAGGTGCATGGCGGTTGCGCGGTCGTTCGGATTCAGCTCGGCCGCGCGGCGCAGCAGTCGCTCGGCGTGTGCCGTTCGACCGAACTGCCGGTACAGCTGCCCCAGCCTGCCCAGTGCGTTTGCATTCTTCGGGTCCAGCTGAACGGCGCGCTCCAGATCCTTCGCAGCTTCCGCTGCCTTGCCGTCCCTGGCCAGCAGAGTACCTCGCGCATACAGCGCGTCAGCATTGTTCGGCGCAACCGAAAGCGATCTTCCAAATTGCTCGATAGCCCTGGCCGGGTCGGACGTTCCGTAGGCAATCCCGAGCTGGAAGCGAGCAACCGCATCGTTCGGGTACTCGCTGACATAGGCTTCAAGTTCCGAAGCACCCCTGGAGTCGCGAGCGCGGACGAGCGCGAACGCCCGCTCTCGTCGAGCAGCGTGCACATCGGGCTTCAGCTTTAGATAGTCTGACCACGCCTGGGCCGAGTCTGCGTAGAACCCCGCCTGTGCAGCCGACCGTGCCAGCAGCGCGAGCACGTCATCCCTGTCGGGTTGAAGTTTGCGCGCTTCCCCTAAAACGCTGAAGGCCCGTTCCAGCTGACCGGATTCCACATAGGCCCGAGCAAGACCATAGAGCACATCCGTGTTCGACGGCTGCTGTGTGCGAGCGGTCTCGAACACGTCCAGTGCCCGTTCGTGATTGCCCGCATTCAGTGCGGCGAGTCCGAGCGCAATCCTGACGTCAATATCTCCGGGAACTCGCTCGAGGGCCGCGGCGAACATCTTTTCCGCACCGGGGTAGTCTCGCTTGTCCGTGAGTGCTCGTCCGTAGAGCACGAGCAAGGCAGGGTCAGAGCTTGCTGCAACGCCCAGGCGCTCGAGATAAGGAAGCGCATCGGCACCGCGCCCCTGTGCCACGGCGATTCGGGCCAGTTGCAGATTCGCGTTTGCGTGGGTGACATCGAGCGCAACCGCTCGTTCGAAAGCCCTGCGCGCCTGGTCAAGCTGCTGCCTGGCCCACCAGTGGTTCCCGAAGTTATTCCAAACCTGCGGAGCGCCGGGCAGCAGCGTCGAGAGCTTCCGGTGGTACGGTTCAGCTTCACGGTAGCGTTGCTGAGCATCGAGCACGACTGCCATCAGCATCAGCGAGCGCGGCTCGGCGGGCGAACGTGCCAGCGCGTCCCGCGCAGCGGACTCGGCTTCGGACAACCGGCCTTGCCGGAAGAGCTCAGCGGGGTCGTTCTGCAGCTGCCAGAGTAGAAGCAAGCCGGCGAGAAGTGACATGGTACGAAAAGGGACGGGGCAGATATCAGCTACCCCGTCCAGGGTGGGACGACGTAATCAGAAGTAAAGTTTTGCGCCGAGCTGCACCTGCCGAGGATCGTTGCACTGAGCCGTGATGCGACCGAAGTTGCCCGATCCGAACTGCTGCTCTGGGCCGCAGAACTGAGGCGTGTTGAGCACGTTGAAGCTCTCAAGCCGCAGCTCGAAGAAGGAACCCTCGCGAAGCGCATTCAGGCCGAACTGCTTGAACAGCGCACCGGTCCAGTTGTTTACGCCAGGCCACCGGATGTTGCCGAGTGTGCGAGGCGCCGTACCTACCTGGTATTGCGCAGGGCGGTTCAGGACCTCCGGGTTAGCGAAGTACTGCAGTGTATTCTGCCAGTTCCCGGCCCTTTGCAAAGGCGCATTGATGTTCGGCCGCTGTGTGCCGTTGATCCCCTGCGGGTTCTGCAAAGACAGTGCAACGGGGAAGCCGCTGGTGTAACGGTACGATCCGTTGAGCTGCCATCCTCCGAACACCGCGTTCAGCAGCCCCGGAGCGCTCGCCCCGAACAGCTTGCCGCGTCCGAACGGAAGCTGCCATACCCAGCTGAACTGGAACTGGTGCGTCTGGTCAAACATGGAAATGGATCGTTCCAGCTGACGATTGTTCAGGTCCTGCACATCGGCCGACATGTTGCCCAGCCAGTTAGTGTTACCGCCCGAGCTGGACACGTCGTCAATCGACTTCGAAAAAACGTAAGTCGTCAGGAACTGCAAGCCCGCGGATAGACGCTTCTCAAATCGCAGCTGCAGGGCGTGGTACATGGAGTTGCCCCACGGCGGCGAGTTACCCGCTAGGCCTGAGCCATACTGCGGGAAAGGCCGGGAAAGCTGCGCGCGAGAAACGGTCGCTGCGGAAAGACCACTGTTTGGATCGGTGATGATCCCGGAGAAGGGATTGGGAACCGCTTCGTTCCAGTAAGCAGCTCGTCCCTGCCGGTAGTCTTCAGCAACGTTCGCGGGCAGGTAGTTCACATTGGTGACGTTGCCGCCCCAGAAAAGATTCGTTCCCTTCTTGCCCAGATAAGCTGCTTCGAGAACTGTCGCCCACGGCATTTCCCGCTGAACGCTGAAGGTCCACGTCTGCTCGTATGGATTGATGTTCCACGTTCGGATCGGACCGCTGACCTCACGCCCGATGTTGTACCCGGAGTTCAGCTCATTTCGAGACGGAGGCGGTATGATCCCGAGCGGGTACGGGTTGCTCGCAACCGCAAACGGGTACGGTGACTGGTTGACGCGAGGGTCGGCCACCTGCCACGGAGTGGTCTGCTGGAAACCGAAGAAGCCGCCCGCGCCAGTACCCGCAGCACCCACAGCGCTTGGCAGATAGAAGATCCCATAGCCGCCGCGCGCCACAGTTCGTGGGGTCACCTGATAGGCAAAGCCCACGCGGGGCGCGATGTTGTTCGAATCCGTATTGAACTGAGTGCGGTTGTTTTCGTCGACGAAGACCGGCGCTCCGCGCAGGTTCATCCCGGGGACAGTGATCGCTGATGGCGCATCGAGGTCGATGTACGCCATCCGGTCGTAGCGTTCTGTGCGCGGAAGCTCGACGTCATAGCGCAACCCGAGGTTCAGGGTCAGCTTGTCCGTCATGCGCCAGTTGTCCTGCACGAATCCGGCATACTTCCACGCCGAGGTGCTAGTGAACAGGGGGATTTCGTAGTTGCCCCACTGGCCGTTCGGACCAGGATATCCGATGAGCAGTCCGGCCATGGCATCACCGCCGTTGCCTGTGACGCTGCGAGACGTCGAGTTGTTCTGGTAGTTCGCCCAGCCCATCGGCAGGCCGGCCTGCCGGAAATTGATGCGGTGAAGTCGCGATTCGCCGCCGAACCGCAGCTCGTGTCTGCCGGCAATTTTGCTAAGGTTGCCGATCAGGTGGTGAACCTCGGAGGCGTATCGCATGATGCCCCAGCCCTGGCCACCGATATCAGTGTCACCGGCGACACCACGATAGTTCTCGATATAGATCGTCGGTGCAGCTTGCAGGTTGGAGGCGCGCATGTACTCGGGCAGTCCCAACTCACGAACGTAGTCGAACTCGGGGAAGTCGCCGGTGGCGCCGGGACGATCCTGGAAGCTGCGGGTCGAACCAAACGATACCGTGAACAATGTGGTGGGGTTCAGCGTGCGGGTCCAATTGAGCGATCCTAGCCGCGGCCCACCTACTGCGGGGCCCACGCTGCAAGGGTCGAGCGGATTTGGAAAACAATTAGCGTTCGCGTAAGGGCTTCTTCCGTAGGCAAACTTTCCGCTGAGCAGGTCGCCGTCACCGATGCGCCAGTCGACCTTGGCGTCGACCTGGTCGCCGGAATTCCTGTTCGAGCCTGTTCCGATCCAGTTGTTGAATCGGTTGTACCCGGGTGCGCCGACATTGTAATTGGGCAGGGGAAAGTAGCTCATGATGCGCTGGCCGACCGGGTCGATCAGGTTCCCGGGCTGCTGTGGCAGTGCGCGCGCGGGGCTCCCCGGGCTGGTGTATGTGCCCATGTTGTTGAAAGGGATGAACTGGGATCGTACTGGTCCGCCAGCTGCCACGTCCCACGCAGCAACGTAGGGATCCCACAGCTGATTGCTCGCGTTGTTGCACCGGCCGGATGGGTCAAAGCCTTCCGGGCAGATCTCTCCGAAGTTGCCCGTGCGCATTGCGGCGCTCGGGACACCCGCGTTCCAGGTCTGACCGCGGCGCTCGCGTGTACCCTGATAATCAGCGAAGAAGAACAGTCGGTCCCTCGCGATCGGACCACCAAAGGTTCCGCCGAACTGATTCCATCGCATCGAGGGTTTCGGCAAGCCCGCGCCCGCCGAGAAGAAGTTCGCCGCGTTGAACTTCTCGTTGCGTACAAACTCGTACAAACTCCCGTGATACTCGTTCGTGCCCGAGCGGGTGACAACGTTGATCACGGTCGAGCCTGTGAATCCAAACTCGGCGCTGAAGCCGGACTGCTGCACACGAAACTCTTCAACAGCCTCGACTGAAGGTGTATAGAGCGGCATCTGAAAGTTGCCGTTCTGTTCGGCCGCGACGGTGCTCACACCATCGAGCAGTACGTCGGATGTCGCGTTTCGGCTGCCTTGTGAGATGAAGTTGTTTGACCCGCCGGTATTGCCGCGCGGCTCGGATACACCGGGCGCGAGGCGGGCCAGATCGAACACGTTTCGGCCCACCAGGGGCAGATCGTTGATGAAGGTGCGGTTGATGGTTACGCCTGTGGACGCTTCCTCTGACTGCACCAATGGAGCCCCCTCCACTACCTGGATGGTCTGCGTTTCAGCGCCAACGGTCAGCGTGATGGGCAAATTGACATTGAGGTTGACCGTGATCTGGACATTATCGCGGTTGAAAGCTGCGAACCCCGTTGCTTCCGCGCGCACGCTATAGGTGCTGGGCGGCAGGTTTCGCGCAACAAAGTTTCCAGACTGGTCGGTCGTTGCACTGAACGTGAACCCACGGCTGGCGTCCGTTACAGTAACCTTCGCATTTGGGACGACTGCACCGGTGGGATCCGCTACTGTGCCGCTGATCGAGCCCGTGTACAGCTGGCCGTACAACGGAGTAAGCAGCAGAACGGCGACGAAAAGAGCCGACATCCAGCGGAACACGGCTGGCGATCTCATCTATACCCCCTGAAATCGCATCCGCTTCAATGAGGTAGCCTGCGGACACGGGTCGGCATGTAGACGCCAGCTTGTAATCTATGTCGCACTCGGAAAAGCTCTAGCAACTATCCGTTAATTGTGATCAAGAATGACGGCGTGCCGGTCGTCGTCTCGTGACCAGAAGCCTCTGTTGTCATAATCGGGCAAGGGTGGAGCCGGAGTGGTAGGCACGGGAATACATCGTTGCTGTGAAAGCAAGTCGCTGCCGATGTGCAACTGGTCGCGATCGTGTCAGGCGCAAAAGAACGTCCAACGGAGCGTCCATAGGTCATGTCATTTGAGGCAAGTCATCCAAGCCTGCTTCGCGCACTCACCGATCGGGGTTATAGCGATCCCACGCCCGTTCAAGCTGCCGTCCTGGAGCCACAAACGGCTAATCGCGACCTTCTGGTCTCGGCCCAAACAGGCTCCGGTAAGACGATCGCGTATGGGTTGACCATCGCTTCGACGTTGCTCGGGGCAGCAGATCGGTTCAGGCCGGGCGGCCAGCCGCTTGCGCTCATCGTTGCTCCTACACGAGAGCTCGCCATGCAGGTTCACAAAGAATTGAGCTGGTTGTTCGTGCATACCCAGGCGGCACTCGTGTCGTGTGTCGGAGGCATCGACATTCGGCAGGATCAACGGGCGCTCGCGCGCGGAGCTCACATCGTCGTCGGCACGCCGGGGCGGCTCTGCGATCACATCGAATCAGGTGTCCTGAAGCTCACCCAACTCAAAGCCGTGGTCCTGGATGAAGCCGACGAGATGCTGGACATGGGCTTCCGGGATGAGTTGGAACGCATCCTGGCGGCCGTTCCTGCAGAGCGTCGCACCTTGCTCTTCTCGGCAACCATTCCGAAACAGATCGTCGCACTTACCAGGAAATACCAGCGTGACGCACTTCGCATCGCATTATCGACGCGCAACGAGCCCCATGGCGATATTGAGTACCGAGCTCTTCTAATTGGCCCGCACGACCACGAGCATGCGATCGTGAACGTCCTCCGGTACTTCGATGTTCGGGGAGCCCTGGCGTTCTGTTCTACACGCGATGCAGTGCGGCACCTTCATGCCAATCTGATGGAACGCGGGTTCGCAGCCGTGGCCCTTTCAGGTGAACTGAGTCAGTCAGAGAGAACGCGCGCACTGCATGCATTGCGCGACGGTCGCGCTCGCGTTTGTGTCGCAACCGACGTTGCTGCGCGCGGGCTGGATCTTCCGGACCTCGGGCTGGTTATCCACGCCGACCTCCCACAGAATATGGAAACGCTCGTGCACAGGAGCGGGCGCACCGGTCGAGCCGGTAAGAAGGGTCTCTGTGTCGTTCTTGTGCCTCCTCAGGCGCGCCGCCGCGCCGAACGCCTGTTTGCCGGAGCGCACATCGATGCACAGTGGGGACCTCCGCCTGCTGCAGATGAGATTCGCGCTCGTGATCAACAGAAACTGGTGCGTGAGATTTCCGCAATGGCCGACGGCGCAGCCGATGAAGACCTCGCAACCGCGCGTTTGCTGCTTGCCGAGCGGAGCCCTGAAGACATTGCGGCTGTTCTGGTCCGTATGCATCGCGGGCTCATGCCGGCGCCTGAAGAGTTGCGGCCTGCTCAGCCGCATCGTGCCGAATCGCGAGACTTTGCCGCGCACGGAAACGCGGCGGCAGGTACGAAGGATCGGAGAACGGCTCGGCCGAACCAAAAGGGAGGCAAGAACCGCAGCGGTGTCCGTCCGCGATGGCCTGGATGATTGTTGCTGCATGCGGGGTCTTCGAACAACGTACATGCTCAACTGGGCAATGCACTGGGGCCAGGGGTTTCTTTGGGAGCCGTCCGGGGCATTGACGCTTGAGAATGCTACAGGCGTTGGCGCTCCGCCGTGGACGTGGCCGGTGGACGAGCAGGTCCTTGATCTGGTTCACAAAGGCATCTACGCATTCGTGAGGGGTGCGCTGGCCGACAGGCTTATAGTCGGGCCGGCTGGCGTTCCTGCCCCCATGCGCCCCTGGGCTGAGCAGTGGGCTGCCAGCCTTCTGCGAATCGCGAACGCTGAGCCGTCACCCAGCAGAATTCTGCGTTATGGTTGAGTACCGATCGATCTGCAAGCCCGTGAAGCGCTCAGCTTTGTCGGAACCAGGCCAAAGAACGTCCACGTAGTCGATCGTCGTTGCCGAACCAAGTCCCAGGACCATCCGGGGGTCGTGCGATGAGAGATAACTTCCGCCTCCGACTTTCAACCTGCTCCGGCGCAGACCGCCTGCCGACCACGTGACCCGTGCGCCGATGGCGTCGCGGTTACACCGAGTGCCCACGAGCCGCACGCCGAGCCAGTGGTTTCCCCCTCCGGCGTTGTTCTTCAGCAGAAGCGGCGGACCACCGTTTAGTCCGATCAGCACGTCGACTTTGCCGTCATTGTTGAAGTCGCCGATCGCGAGGCCCCGTGCGGCGTGGGTCCGTGTGAAGGCGGAACCGCCCTGCGCACTCACGTTGCGCAGCTTGCCGCTTTGCTGCTGAAACAACAACAACGGCTCCGCGTAAGTGACCTGAGGCGAGTACCTCGAGATCATGTCATCGGGGTGGCCGTTAGCCAGAAACAGGTCGACGTTGCCATCGTTGTCCCAGTCGAAGAACTTCAGTCCCCAGCCGCTTAACAACAGCGTCGCCCGACCCACATCATGCCCGTGCGCCACGTCGGAAAACATCTCGTTACCGTTGTTGCGGTAAAGCGAGAAGACCTCCTGATCGACGTTCGCGACGAACAGGTCCTCCCAGCCGTCGCCGTCGATATCGCCGCTGTCCACCCCCATGCCCGAGCGCGGCGTGCCGTTCGCACTCAGCCCCACCTCGGCAAGCAGGCCTGCTTCTTCAAACTTGCCCTCTTGGCGATTGATGAAGAGAAAGTTCTGTACAGTATCGTTACCCACGAAGAGGTCGAGGCGTCCGTCGTTGTTGATGTCCGTAGCGACGACGCCGAGAGCCTTCCCCATTGCCGTTTCGATATCGGTGCCGCGGGTGACATCTGAGAACGTACCATCCCCGTTGTTGCGGTACAGGGTCGACGCAGAGGGCTGGAACACGCGGGGGATGCAGTAGTGGTTGCGCCCGAGCTTATTGTCGCCGCACGTTACACTTTTCGGACCGTAGTCGACGAAGTTGCAGATGAACAGGTCCAGCAGTCCGTTGTTGTCGGAGTCAAACCAAACGGCGCTGGTTGCCCACCCCTGGTTCTCCAGGCCAGCGTTGCGGGTGACGTCGGCGAAAGTTCCATCGCCCTTATTGCGGTACAGGATGTTGCGTCCGAATCCGGTCAGCAGGATGTCCGGAAAACCGTCGTTGTTGTAATCCGCCACGGCACATCCCATTCCAAACAGGTCGGCCGTGATACCGGCCTTTGCCGTCACGTCAGTGAAGGTGCCGTTGCGGTTGTTACGGTACAGGGCATGTCGAAGGGGTTGGCGCGGCGTGTGGAAGAATGACGTTCCACTGTTGACCAGCAGTATATCCATCCAGCCATCGCCGTCGTAATCGAGGAACGCGCAGCCAGGACCAAGCGCTTCAGGCAGATGCCGCGCGGGCGACCTGGCGTTTTCATGAACCCAGACTATGCCGCTCTGAGATGGCGGCACCTCCTCAAACAGCGATTGTGTGGCCGAGGTACCCAGGGTTCCTGCCGCACTGTATGCTGCCATACGCAATAGCTGTCTGCGCGTCATCCGCTAGCAGACGCTCGCTTCTGCAAATCGTGACTGTTGACAGTCGCAAAACTGTGAATCCTTTGACCTGAAAGTACACATCCGCCCCGCGTTGGTGAGAGCAAGACGAAACTTATGCGAATCATCATCACATCCGCACTGCTGTTCTCCGCATTGCTCAGTACTGATACCGCTTCGGCCGCGGCTCTGTTTTCCGAATCGTTCTCGGACTGCCGCTCGGGCACGATCACTAATAGCGGCAACAACTCGTGTGGGGCCTCGCAGCACGGCGGCTTCGCGGGAGCGGAGGTCTCCGGCCAGCCGGTGGAGTTCGGTGACCTTGGGCTATTCACCGCCGCCGAGGTCGAGGGCGACGATGGGGAGGCCACGGCCTTCGGGGAGATTGGATTTGAGGACAACCTGACTATCTCCGGGGCGGGGCAGGCGCAAGGGTCCTCCGGGCTGATCGAGCTTGTTGCCAGTGTCGGACTCCTGAATCCGCACGCGCTGAGCGATGCTATCGAGCTCAATGGTGTGTTCCAGGATATCTCGGAGAGCGACTCCGTCATCTCCGTGATGGCCCCGATTACCTTTGGCAAGACCTTCAGCTTTTCAGTAGCGCTGGAGCTGTTCGCGGAAGCAACCGCGTCCCCGGAAGGACCGTTCTTCGATCTTCGGATCGCTACCTTCAAAGCGGATCTGTTTCGAGTCTTTGATGCTGCCGGCCGGCAGGTGAGCGGGTTCAACGTGACTGCGGAGTCGGGAACGGACTACTACTTCGAACAGGCAGCTGTACCGGAACCCGGAACATGGGTTCTGTTCAGTGCAGGCGCCGGCGTACTTGCCGCTGCCAGGTTGCTGCGGCGCGTCAGCCACAGACGCTGAACGCACCGCATTGTCTGCCTAAGAGCGCCTGTGAAATGCAGGCGCTCCCTTTTTAGACGTCGAGGTTGCGTACGTCGAGGGCGTTGTCCTCGATGAAGCGGCGCCGGCTCTCCACGTTCTCACCCATCAACGTTGAGAAGATCTCCTCGCACTCCACCATGTCTTCAAGGCGAACCTGCAACAGAGTTCTCTTCTCAGGATTCATTGTCGTATCCCAGAGCTGCTCAGCGTTCATCTCACCGAGACCTTTGTAGCGCTGAACGCTGGCATCGCGCATGCCTTCCGACTTGACGTAAGCCAGCAGGTCACGCCAGTGCGTCAGCGTCTCCTTCATGCCTTCCTTAATGGCGGTGAAGGGCGGGTGATTGTACTTAGCCACTTCGCGGGCCAGCATACGCAGGCGCTTATATTCCGCCTGAGCCGCCAGCTCGACCCCTACCGTACGCTCCGCTTGGATTGCGTCGCGGTACGTCACCTGCCAAACCGAATGCTGCTCATCAAATCGCAGTTCCGCGGGCAGGTTGAGCAGCTTGAGCGCTTCGTAAAGCGGCTCCAGATTGGTCTTGTCGGCGAAGTCAGCCTTCGTGTCGACCGAATACTGAGGGTTGAGCAACAGCTCCACCACGCGGCCGTCACGCAGCCGGCGCTCGGCCTGTCGAAACACCGACTGAAGGTCGTCGAGTTTCATAAGGAACGCGCGGAGCTCGCCCTTCTCTACACGCAACGGTCCATCAACGCTTTCCACGTCAACCGCGATGCTTTCAATCGCCCGCCGCAGCACTTCAGCCGTAAACTCCCGATCGTCCTT
>DASQEG010000548.1:0-11104 GCA_035633775.1 Bryobacteraceae bacterium | reverse complement strand
CGTCGACGGTACTTGAGCACAGAAAACGCGTATTGCTTTGGCTGATCCTTCAATATTGAGAACGGGCGGGGTGACTATGGGGGCTCCGATCGAATCCACCGCGGATGAAGTCACGCGCCTGAGGGCATGTTTGATCAATCTTGAGCGGATCTTCGCATTCCCGGCGCTGGGTAGGTGCGACGAACCGCCGCGGATCGTTAGCACATGGCTCGAAGGCGTCATGAGTCTGCTCCCGGTGGACTTCATCTTCGTACGTTTGAACGATTGGCACGCCACACCGGCAATACAGATGGCGCGAGTTGGGAACGCGATTGAGGGTAGACTCGGCGCACGAGACGTCACAACGGCGCTTCAGAGGTTGTTTGGCGATGCAGCAACTCATCCTCCGGGCCGACGGCTCTCGCTCAAGGGCGTCGAGTTTCACATCACGTACAGGACGTTGGCGGGTGAGGGTGAACTCGGCTTCGTGTTTGCCGGTTCACAGAGAACTGATTTCTCCGAACAAACCGATGCCTCGCTTTTGGATATAGCCGTAAGCCAGTTAGCTATCAGACTCCAACATGTTCGGGACCTCAACGAGCAGAAGAAGGATCTGAGTAGGCTTGCAACGGCCAACGAAGAGTTGAAGGCAAGCGAGCGTGATTCAAGGCTGATCCTCGACAATATACCTGGCCTGGTTGCAGTGCTTACCGAAACGGGAGATGTCGAATCGGTGAACCGGCAGGTGTTTGAGTACTTTGGCCAGAACCTTGACGAACTGAGGCAGTGGGGAACAAACGACACCGTTCATCCTGAAGATCTCCCCACGGTGATCGATGTCTTCGGCCGATCGATTCAATCCGGCGTTCCTTACAACATCGTGCAGCGTTTTCGGCGGTGTGACGGCGTGTATCGTTGGTTTCAGAACCGCGGGTTCCCTTTGCGCGATACGGACGGTCGCATCGTGCTATGGTGCGTGCTGCTGAGCGACATCGACGACCAAAAGCGCGCGGAGGATGCCGTTCGCGCCAGCGAACGCAACCTCAAACTGATCATTGACACAATGCCAGCGCTGGCGTGGTCGGCTCGTGCGGATGGCTCAGCCGAGTTCTTCAATCAGCACTATCTGGACTACCTGGGAGTTTCCGCGGAACAGGCGCAGGACTGGGGTTGGACGGCTGCGCTACACCCCGACGATTCGCAGGACCTCGCGGCTACATGGCAACGCATAATGGCTTCCGGCAGGCTCGGAGAGGCCCAAGCCCGATTGCGTAGGCATGACGGAGAGTATCGGTGGTTTCTCTTCCGGGCGAATCCGCTTCGCGACGAGCAAGGAATCATTATCCAGTGGTACGGAGTCAACGCCGATATCGAAGAGCGAAGACAGGCGGAGGCGGAGCTGAGGCGGGCATACGAGAGCTTCGCCGATGCCCAACGACTGAGCCGAACCGGCAACTTCATCGCGGATATCGTCGCTGACGACCACAAGTGGTCGGCGGAGCTCTACCGCATCTTCGAAATCGAGCCCCCAACCGAGATCAAGTTGCAACTGGTTCACGACATGATCCACCCAGAAGACGTGGTCGCGTTCGATGCCGGGTTCCAGCGCTCGCTCGGAGGGGCGAACTTCGATGAAGTTTTTCGTATCGTGACGTCAAGTGGAAACGTGAAGCATGTGCATGCGGTCGGCCATCTGATCGAGCGCATCGCGGGCCGACCATTGTTCGTTGGTGCCATTCAGGATGTGACTGACAGAAAGATCGCCGACGAGGCTCTGAATCGGGCCCGGTCCGAGCTCGCGAATATGACACGCGTGGCGACACTGAGCGCATTGACAGCCTCAATCGCGCATGAGATCAATCAGCCGCTCTCGGGAATCATCACCAACGCTGGCACATGTCTGCGGATGTTGGAGCGCGACCCTCCAAATATTAGCGGCGCGCGCGAAACAGCGCGGCGAACTATTCGCGATGGCAACCGGGCGTCGGATGTGATCACGCGATTGCGTGCACTCTTCAGTGATAAAGACACTGCACTGGAGCCCGTGGAACTGAACGACGCGACGCGCGAGGTGATTACTCTGTCGTTGAGCGACCTGCAGAGGAATCACGTTATCTTGCGCCTGGACCTCGCTGAGGACCTGCCCACCGTCGTGGGCGATCGTGTCCAGCTCCAGCAAGTCATCCTGAACCTGGTCCGCAACGGCTGTGACGCCATGGTTGGTGTCAGCGAGCGGCCACGGGAACTACTGATCAGAACCGAACGCGACGGGGATGGTGTACGGGTGACGGTGCGCGATGCCGGTACGGGCATCGACAGAGCGATTGTGGACAAACTTTTTCAACCTTTCTATTCCACCAAGCCCGGAGGTATGGGCATCGGGTTATCTCTTAGCCGGTCGATCATGGAGAGACATCATGGGCGCCTCTGGGCGGAAGCAAACGAGGGACCGGGCGCCACGTTCTCCTTGTTCATACCCCAATCTCGTGAGAGCTGAACGCGGCGTCGTGAACTAGTGACCTGCACGCTCCCACTCGTGCATAGTCCAGAGGATGAAGCGCCAGCAGCAGCGTCATGCAGGTCCAATGGGAAGTGGTCCAAATATCGTTATAGGTGCAAATCTGCATCAGGCGGCTGTGCGACGGGAAACAAGGAAAACCGCCGTCGTCGGTGCGATTGCGTGCTCGTCAGGCGCATGAGGGGTCAGGCATATACTGGTTCGACACGTACTGTTGAAATACAGCGCTGAGCCATGTCCGACGCCACGCCCATCGTCTTCGTCATCGACGATGACGTGTCGGTGCGTGAATCGCTGGAATTGTTAATATTCGATGAAGGCTGGCGACCGGAAGTCTTCGAGTCGGCGAACGAATTCCTGTCTCAACCGAGGGCCGTTGTCCCAAATTGCCTCGTCCTGGACGTATCGCTTCCGGGTCTTAGCGGTCTTGAGTTGCAGAGGCGAATCGCAAGCGAACGGACCGCAACGCCGATAATCTTCATCACGGGCCACGGCGACATACCCTCAACCGTCCAGGCGATGAAAGCCGGTGCCGTCGAATTCCTGACGAAGCCCTTCACGAGCGAAGCTGTGTTGGGCGCTATCCGGCATGCCTTGGAGCGCAGCCGAATCACTCTGGATGAAGAAGCGAAGTTTCACGAACTCCGCGACCGTTACTCATCGCTGAGTGTTCGCGAACAGCAGGTGCTGACCCTGGTTGTCAGAGGACTGCTGAACAAACAGGTCGGCGCTGAACTGGGCATCAGTGAGATTACGGTCAAGGCACATCGGGGTCGGGTGATGGAGAAGATGCAGGCAAACTCGTTTGCCGAGTTGGTGGAAATGGCCGGCAGGCTTCGCCTCACACCCTACCGAACGTCCTGAATCGTGCTGCAATGACCGCTGTCCAGAACGCCTTCGAGGCGCTTGCTCGGCGACGCGCGAACGACACTGTCAAGTCGCGCTGACTCCTGACACCACGGGTGGACAATCGACCGCGTTTGGCGGCATGGCATCGAGCGTTCCTCTTCAGTGGCTTACAAGTAAACACTGAGTCCGCTGCCACGGCGTCCGAATTGCTACGTGGGAAGCCGGGAGAAGGCAAACAACGCCGAAGAGGAAATTGCCAACTGCCGGTCGACGTTGCCTGTCGGTCGACCCGCGTTCCTACGCGCAGGTATTCCAGGTGCGGTCAAGCTCGAAGCCCCTGCCGGACGCTCCTGGTAGCTACATCTACAACCAAAAGTGTCGGCTCGATGAATCGGAACTGAGGGAGAAGATATGACAAGAGAAGTGATGACGCGTCGCCGACTGCTGGCCGGCATTGGTGCCGGTGCGCTGCTGAGCCCTGCCGCAAGGTCCAGCCCACTGGTGATCAAGTCTTTCGTTACGTATTCAACCACGAGTCTCATGGCTGGATTCCAGGCCTGTCGGATTACAGCCTGAGTGCAACGGAGCTGCGATTCACGGCAGAACTCCGGCAATTTCCGCCACACTTCCAATCTGACCTTCAGGCTTATTATCTCCAATCACACAACACTCCAGACGACCTGTTTATGTTCCTGAAGAAGGAGCTCTCAGCGTCCGACGGCATCGAACCAGACAGAAGCTATGGTGTTTCTATTCACGTAGGGTATCTGTCGAACGCGCCATCTGGCGGCACCGCCGGCATTGGCGGGTCGCCCGGCGAGAGCGTGTACCTGAAGGCAGGCATCAGCCTTGTCGAACCTGTCGCGATACTCGAAGCGGAGCGGTCATACGTTCAGCTGAATGTCGACAAGGGTGACCAGAGCCAAAGCGGACGTGACCTCCAGGTAGTTAGCACCATCGAGAATGGCCACCCGCCTCAGCCGGACCAGCCGTATGTTTACGTCGAACGAGTGCACCACCTCCCAGCACCGGTGCGTACGGATCGCCGAGGCGTGTTGTGGGTCACGGTAGGTGTCGAGTCGGGCTTCGAGGGTGTTACTGGCATCTACTTCTACGAGATCATCGTTACGTTGCGTCCTCAGTGATCGCACGTCGCGCGACCGTGGAAAGTTGCTTTCCTCCGGTCCCGGTTCCTGTCGGCGCGCTCGCGTTTGTTGCTCCCGATGTCTACGCGGGCGCTGCTACACCGGAGCCTGCAACCATGCAGAGGATCGAGAGAGGAAGTCGTTCGTGGTCATTAAAGGTTCAGAGCATAGAAGAACTCGGCGACGCTGAGTTCGTCTTAACGCGGGGATGCCCTTGTTTAGGCACTTGAAAGGCGTTGGCGACCCGCGCCCCCGCGACCGCAGTTAGACCTTGTAGTGCTAACGCCACCCTCCGCCCAGCGCGCGATAAAGTCGAACAACGGCGAGCAATTCATCACTGGCTACCTCCGCAAGTGCGATCTCGCCCTCGAACAGATTGCGATCCGCATCAAGCACCTGCAGGTAGCTGACGACTCCGCCCTCGTACAGAAGTCGAGAGCGGCGGTTCGATTGCCGCAATGCATCCACCAGCCGCTCCTGTTCTACCCGCTGGTCGCGAATCTTCTCTACGCTTACAAGGGCATCTGCGGTCTCGCGAAGCGCGGTTCGAAAGCTGCGCTCGTACGTGATCACGGCGGCTGCGGCTTGTGCTTTCGCACTACGTACGTTCGCCCGAAGGGCTCCGGCATTGAACAAAGGCGCGGTGAAACCCCCGCCCACCTGGTACTGCCGGGCACGATTGCTGACAAAGTTGTCAATCGCGAAGCTCTCAAACCCACCAATGCCGGTTATCGAGAACTGCGGAAAGAGCGACGCGGTAGCCACGCCCACCCGCGCATTTGCTGCCCGAAGAGCCGCTTCGGCCTGCTGTAGATCTGGCCTGCGTTGAAGCAACTCACCGGGCAAACCCGGTGGGATCGCTGACGGTATCGCCTGGTTTGCGAGCGGCTGCCGACCAGCGATAGGGCCAGGGTCCCGTCCCAACAGGAGACTCAATGCGTTCTCGAGTACCTGGATGCGCCGTTCCAGAACGGGTATACGGGCGCTCGTTGCTCGCACAAGGCTTTCCGCCTGACTGACATCCAATCCGCTCGCGACACCCCTGCGCTCTCTTGCACTTACCAGCGCGAGCGAATCCTCCCGCGAAAGCAGCGTCTGGCGCGATATTTGCAACTCACGATCGAGTTCGATCAATTGGAAATAGGTCGTAGCGACATCCGCAATGAGGGAAACGACCACCGTACGCTGTGCCCATTCCTGCGCGAGCAGTTCGTTACGTGCCGCCTCCTTCAGCCGACGATAGCGACCCCAGAAATCCAGCTGAAACGCGAGGTCGAGAAGGGAGTTGCCGATGGTGAGTTCCCGCTGGAACCCGACCGCACCCGGTATTCCTCCCGCCCGGGAGATCTCTCGATTGACTACGCCGCCGCGAGTCGCTGCACTTGGGAACTGAGATGCCCTTGCGATCGTGACATGAGCCCGAGCATCTTCGACGCGCTGCGCGGCAATTCGGAGGTCGTAGCTGTTCGCAAGGCCTTCGCGTATGAGTGCCTGAAGGGTCGCGTCTTTAAACAACTCGGCCCATCGCAGATCACCCATGGAAGTCGCGTGATCCACGGCCGCGTTGCGGAACCGCTCCGGGGGTGCAAGTTTCGGGGCCTTGTATTTCGGTCCCACCATACACCCTTGCAGCAGGACAGCCCCGATCAGCAGAGACGCAGTTTGAGCCAGTCTGCCGAAACGCTTCGATGAAACCGCGTCAGCGAACCTCTGACACCAGGTGTAGAAAGTCGGGACCATGAACACACCGAACAGCGTGGCGGCCACCATCCCTCCGAACACCGCCGTACCAAGCGAACGACGGCTTGCCGATCCAGCGCCAGTGGCGACCATGAGCGGCACAACGCCGAGGATGAAGGCAAAGCTGGTCATTAGGATCGGCCGGAAACGAAGCTTCGCAGCCTCCTGCGCTGCCTCTTCGGTGGAAGCACCTGAATCACGCCGCTGGCGGGCAAACTCTACGATTAGAATGGCGTTCTTGGCGGCGAGTCCAATGAGCATAATGAGCCCCACGCGACAGTACACGTCGTCGGGAATGCCTCTGTACCACTCCGCGAAGATGGCCCCGAACACACCGGCCGGAACACCCAGCAAGACCGCAACGGGAATGATCCAACTCTCATACTGAGCAGCGAGGAGTAAGAAGACCATCAGCAGCGCGAGGACGAATACCCCCACGTTCGATTCAGCATTCTTTTCCTGGTATGAGATCGTTGTCCACTCGTAACCAAATCCCGCAGGTAGCGTGCGAGCGGCGGCTCTCTCGACGGCTTCGAGCGCTTGCCCGGTCGAGTACCCGGGCGCAGCGGCGCCCAGTACATCGGCCGCTCGAAACAGGTTATATCGACCTAGGGACAAGGGACCGTTCGTAGGTTCGGTTCTTACAAGGATTCGTAGTGGAACCATCTGTCCACCGCCCGATCGCACGTAGTAGCGGGAAAGGTCTTCCACATCGCGCCTGTATTCGCGATCTGCCTGAGCCACCACTCGGAACGTTCGGCCGAACAGATTGAAATCATTTACGTAGAACCCGCCCAGGTATGTCTGCAGCGTTTGGTAAACGTCAGTGATGGGCACGCCCATCGACCGCGCTCGTTCACGATCGACCTGCAGGTTCAACTGCGGCTCGTTCGAAACGAAGGTCGAGACGACGTTTGCCAGGGCTTTATCCTGTCGCACTTCGCTTATGAACGCATCTGTGGCGCGCGCCAGCGCGGCTACGTCTCCGCCTGAGCGGTCCTGCAGCTTGAGGTTGAAGCCACCCGTGTTTCCAAGGCCTGAAATCGGCGGCGGGTTGAAGACCAGAATGAACGCGCCCTCTTCATCGGACAGCTTTTGCTGCAGCGAACGGACAACGGCCAGAGTGTTCTCTTCCGGTCGCTTTCGCTCGTCCCAGGGCTTCATAGCTGCGATCAGGGCGCCAACGCTCGACGAGAGGTCGCCCTTTACAAAACTCGAGCCACCAAATGTGCTGACGTACCGGACACCGGGCGTGTCGAGCATGATTTTCTCGACCTTCCTCATCAGCTCAGAGGTCCTCTCCAGCGATGCGCCGCTCGGCAGCGCAACATCTACGATCAGCCAGCCTTCGTCCTCCGAAGGAAGAAAGCCCGTTGGTGTGATGCGGTACAAATGCCATGTCGAAACCAGCATGATCCCCAACACTGCAGCGATAATCGCCCCGCGCCGAACCAGTGTCTGTACCAGTCGTGAATACCCTCCCAGAACCCGGTCAAAGCCGGCGTTGAACGCCCCGAAGACGAATGACAGAACACCCCGTCGGCGCTCTTCCTCATGCCGCAGCAGCAGCGCGCAAAGCGCGGGGCTTAGAGTAAGAGCATTCACGGCGGACAACACGACGGAGACGGCGATTGTGATAGCGAACTGGCGATACAACTGGCCCGTGATACCGGATAGAAATGCCACGGGTACGAACACAGCTACCAGGATCAGGGCGATGGCAATTACAGCTCCGGATACTTCCTGCATCGCCTGGATCGCCGCGTCGCGCGGCTTGAGACCTCGTCGCATGTGGTGCTCCACAGCTTCCACCACAACGATCGCGTCATCAACGACAATGCCGATAGCGAGTACGAGGCCCAGCAGCGTCAGTACATTCACGGAAAACCCCAGGAGCGGGAAAAACAGGAACGTACCGACGAGAGAAACGGGCACCGTGATTAGCGGGATCAGCGTAGCGCGCCAGTTCTGGAGAAACAGAAACACGACGAGAATGACGAGCAGCACTGCTTCAGCCAGCGTCTTCACAACTTCAGCAATGGAGGCGCGAACGAAGTCCGTCGTGTCGTACACCATCGTGTGTCGAACGCCGTTTGGATATGTACGCGATGCCGCTTCCATTTCCGCCCTGATCCTGCTCGTAACCTCCACAGCGTTGGACCCCGGCAGTTGATAGATCAAAAGAAGTACTGCCTCTTTGCCGCCGAATCGTGTAAAGGTGGAGTAGTCGAAAGCTCCAAGTTCCACTCGCGCCACATCCCGGATGCGGACGGCTGATCCGTCGGAATTCGAGCGCAGGATAATGTCCTGAAACGCTTCGGGATCCTTGAGCCGGCCTTCCGTACGAACGGTGTATTCGACCTCCTGACCTCTGGGCGCCGGCGACTGCCCGATCCGTCCCGCTGCCGCCTGAATGTTCTGTTCGCGAAGTGCGGCTACAACATCCGTGGTCGTCAGGCCCAGTTTGTATATGGAGTCCGGCTTGAGCCAGATGCGCATGCCGTACTCACGATCACCCGGCAGTTCGACATCTCCAACGCCATGAATTCGCGCCAGTCTGTCACGAATGTTGATCCTGGTGTAATTCGACAGGAACAGATTGTCATACGCCTGGTCGGGTGACTCAAGCGCAATGACCAGCAGCAGCGACGTCGATTGCTTGCGAACATTGATACCTTGTCGCCTGACTTCATCAGGCAGTTGAGGCTCGGCGAGCGCCACACGGTTCTGCACCTGTACTGCAGCGATATCCAGATCGGTGCCGACATCGAACGTCACCGTGATGGTCAGGCGCCCATCATTCGTGCACTTCGATTCGAAGTACAGCATGTTCTCAACGCCGTTCAGCTGTTGCTCGATGGGCGAGGCGACGGTTTGTTCCACGACCTCGGCGCTGGCGCCGAGATATTGCGCCGTCACCCGTACGGTCGGCGGGGTGATCTCGGGGTAGCGAGCGATCGGCAGCCTGAGGAGCGTAACCAATCCGAGAAGCGTAATCAGCACCGACAGCACCGTAGCAAATACAGGTCGATCAATGAAGAACTTCGAGATCATTTGGATATCTCCTGACCCGCTACTGCAACTCGAGCGCTCTGGCTGTTCGCGGCGCTACTATCGAACCTGGCGTGGCTTTCTGAAGTCCATCGACGATCACTCGGTCGCCGGTGGTCAAACCTTGCTCGACAACCCACGACGATCCCACCCTGTTCGAACTTTTGATCGTGCGCTGGACCACCCGATCCTTGTCATCCACAAGGAGAACGAACCGTATTCCCTGCTGCTCGACGACAGCCTTCTGCGGCACGAGGTACACGCCTTCTTTCGTACCTGTGCGCATTCTCACGCGGCTGAACTGTCCAGGCAGGAGGATTCTGTCGCGATTTGGGAATGCGGCGATTAGTTTGAGTGTGCCGGTCTTCACGTCGACTGCGCGGTCGGCAAATCGGAAAAGGCCCGGCCGCGGATACACGGAACCGTCGGCGAGGAGCAACTCCAAAGGAACAGACGCGGATGCGGCGCGAGTGTGTGCCAGGCGGCCCTTCCGATATTCAAGATGATCCCGCTCGGTTACGGTGAACTCGACATAGATGGGATCGAGTGGACTGATTAGAGTTAGCGGCTCCGGTGAGTTGGCGGAAGCCAGGCCGCCGACCTGAATCCTGGTTTCACCGATTCGTCCGTCCGTCGGCGAACGGATCTCCGTGAAGCCGAGGTTGAGTTCGGCATGCCGCAGTGCCGCTTTCGCCGAGGCTACCAATGCTTCAGATTGAGCGATATTCGCCTTCTGAGTCAGACGCAACTGCTGCAGGTTCGCTCTTCTGGCACTGTGGGTGCTCCGTGCCACCCGCTCGTTAGCGTTTACGGCGTCGAGGTCCTGAGCGGGGAGCGCCTTCTCGGTAACCAACGGGGTCACGCGCGCGACATCCTGCTCAGCTTTGATCAGAGTTGCCTCAGCCTGTGCAAGCTCTGCCTCCGCTCGCACAACGTCGACCCCTTCGCGCGCGAAAGTGAGTTGCGCTTCAGCCCGGGCCAGTTCTGCCTGTGTCCGTTGCACCTCGGTTCGATACGTCCGCTGGTCGATAACGTACAGGAGCTGCCCTTTGGAGACGTAGTCACCCGGCCGGAACAGCCACTGGTCGATGTATCCATTGACTCGAGAATTTACCTGCACGGTGTCTAGCGCGAAAGTGGCACCGATAAACTCCTGTACGATCGGTACCGTTGTCGGGGAGGCGACCATTACTGTGACCGGCGACCGTTCGACGTCGGGCTTTGCATGGGCTACCTTGTCGCTACCTGCACACGAGTAATGAATCAGGAATGCCGACGCGCTTGCCGACAGTATGCAGATTGAGACCTTCCGTGGTGAGAGTGACGGCATTCTCTTCCCCTTCCTCCTGCCCGACTGGAAATCGTTGACACGGACGCGTTGCGACGCCGGCGCTTCACCGCACAGGAATACCAGTGAACGCGAAGTCTTTCGCGGTTACATCCTCAGTTCCTGCCCTGAGCGCTCGATTGGCGACCCCAGCTAATCCTGCTCGCCTCCGTGCAGACTCGCAGGCGATGCGGCGCCGTTGAGTTCGCATGCGCATGCCCAAATAAAGGCTGCTCAAAATCAACGGGTTGTCTTGTTAAGCAACACGGAGCTGACGACATTTCGACACCGAAGGCGATACGGGCGCGCTCGAATCGATACGCGGTCACCTTGCTGGGTTAATGCCGATTTAAGATCGGATGTCCGGACAGGGTCGGACGGCAGGGAAGGAGGAGAATGCGCGTGATCAATGCAGGCGCAGCCCGCTGCCAGGGGCACTCGTCAGCAGTTTTCTAAAGTGGGGAACTTTCGCGACACTTGCGGGTACAATGAGAG
>DASQEG010000547.1:0-4101 GCA_035633775.1 Bryobacteraceae bacterium | reverse complement strand
GGCATCGTTGGACTGGGTGAAGCGTGTGCAATTGCCCGGCGCGAGATGAATGAGGAATCAGCCCGGCTGCGCAGCATGCGTGACCACCTGATGAACCGTCTAACGACCGAACTTGACGAGGTATACATCAACGGGTCGATGGAGCACCGGCTGCCCCACAACCTGAACATCAGCTTCGCCTACGTCGAAGGCGAATCGATGTTGATGGGCATTAACGATATTGCGGTATCGAGCGGCTCGGCGTGCACCTCAGCGACGCTCGAGCCCAGCTATGTTCTTAAAGCGCTCGGCATGGGTGACGATCTCGCTCATTCGTCGATTCGCTTCGGCCTGGGCCGATTCAACACGCAGCAGGAGGTCGACTACGCGGCCGATCGTGTGATCTCGGTTGTGCGCAAGCTGCGCGAGCTGTCGCCGCTGTACGAGCTGGCACAGGAAGGCGTCGATCTCAGCAAAGTCCAGTGGACTGCTCACTAAGATTTGGTCGAGGATAGGAAAGGAAGCTCCAATGGCATACTCCGACAAGGTTCTGGATCATTACAACAATCCCCGGAACGTGGGATCGCTCGACAAAAAGGATCCCCACGTAGGGACCGGTATGGTGGGCGCACCGGAATGCGGCGACGTGATGAAGCTGCAGGTGAAGGTAAACCCGCTTACGGGCGTGATCGAAGAGGCAAAGTTTAAGACCTTCGGTTGCGGCAGCGCGATCGCGAGTTCCTCACTCGCCACCGAGATGCTGAAGGGCAAAACGGTGGACGAAGCGCTTGCGATTAAGAATACCGAGCTGGTCAACGAACTCAGCCTTCCGCCGGTGAAGATTCACTGCTCGGTTCTGGCCGAGGACGCGATCAAGGCAGCGATCGATGACTACCGCAAGAAGCAGGAGGCGGGCAGCCCGGCGGTGACGGCAAACGCCTGAACAGAGCGATGATTGAAGTTACTCCCAAAGCGGTCGCCAAGATTCGTGAAGCATTCACGAAGCAGGGCGTAAGCGGAGGCGGCCTTCGCCTGGGTGTTCTGGGCGGAGGCTGCTCGGGCCTCAGTTACCAGTTCAAGTACGAGGCCACGCCACGGCCTACCGATAAGGTTTTGTGCTTTGACGACGTCAACGTGTTCGTCGATCCGAAAAGCCTGCTGTTCCTCAACGGTATGACGCTCGACTGGAAGGATTCTCTCATGCAGTCCGGGTTCGTCTTCGACAATCCGAACGCGAAGAAGAGCTGCGGTTGCGGCACTTCGTTCTCGGCATGACGGACTACTACACCGTTTTCGACCTCCCACGTACGCTCGCCGTCGACACTGAGGAACTGCAAAAGCGGTTCTACGCCAGGACGCGGCAGTGGCACCCTGACCGGTTCGGCTCAGCATCGGCTGACAAACAGGCCGAAGCACTCGAAATCACCTCAGCGCTGAACGATGGCTACCGCGTGCTGCGGGACCCGCTTGCCCGCGCCGAGTACCTGCTGTCGCTGGAGGGCCTCGAGATCGCTACCCAGCGCTCCGACAACGTCCCTCCCGAGTTGCTTGAAGAGGTGTTCGAGCTGAACGAGATGCTCGAGGATGCTGCAGGGAATCGTGAAGAGCTGGCTGCGGCCCAAACACGGTTTCAGGCAATGCTCGAAAGAGTCGATTGCGACCTTGCACATGAGTTCGAACAGTACGACACAAATCCTGATCGATCCGTTTTGCTCGTAATCCGGTCCATCCTGAACCGCCGCCGTTACATCCAAAACCTGCTGCGCGACGTTCATCAGGCGCTCGCAAGCTGAAATCCAATGTCCACCTTTCAAATTGACTTCGGCGAAACCGCGAGCGACGTCGTTGTCGGCATTGACCTCGGTACGACCAACAGTCTTGTTGCGGTACTCGCACCGTCCGGTCAGCCGGAGATCATCCCCGGCGCGGACGGCAGTCGCATTGTTCCGAGTATCGTGTCATTTACGCCGAACGGCTCGGTACTGACGGGGATGGAAGCGCAGGCCGCACTGCTGACTTCACCCGAGACCACCGTCTACTCAGCCAAGCGCCTCATGGGTCGGGGTGTGGCCGATATCGCCGAGGAGCTGAAGCTCTTCCCCTTTCGCATCGCTGAAGGAAGCGAGTCCGTGATCACGCTCGACCTCGGGGGTCGAAAGCTGACGCCGCCGCAGGTTGCCGCTGAGGTCCTGAAGGAACTCCGCAGACGCGCCGAAGCGCATCTGGGCCAGGAGGTGACGAAAGCCGTCATCACCGTGCCTGCATACTTCAACGACGCGCAGCGACAGGCGACCAAAGACGCAGGCCGCATCGCTGGATTGAATGTGCTCAGGCTCGTCAACGAACCTACCGCGGCGGCACTGGCCTATGGCCTGGACAAGCGGAAGGACGGAGTCGTCGCTGTGTATGATCTGGGCGGCGGCACGTTCGATATCTCGATTCTCCGCCTGCACGACGGACTTTTTGAGGTCCTCGCCACCAACGGTGACACACACCTCGGCGGGGATGACATCGACAATCTGCTCATCCGCATTGCACTTGAGGACATCGAGGCGGAGTGGGGCCAGAGCATCTCGGCTTCGCAGGAAGCTGTCCAGGGATTGCGGCGCGCTGTGATCCTCGCCAAAGAGGAGCTGTCGTTTGCCCCGCAGACTCACATCGATTTCGCGCATGCAGGGCGGCGCTACTCGCGTGAGCTGAACCGCTCTCTGCTGGAGCAGCTGATTACGCCGATCGTCAATCGGACGCTCGAGCCCTGCCGCCAGTGCCTGGCCGATTCCGGCCTTCGAGTGGAGGACATCGACGAGGTCGTTCTCGTCGGCGGGTCCACGCGCATCCCCCTCGTGCGGCAGGCGGTTCGCAACCTGTTCCGCGCCGAGCCGCATACCGAGCTCAACCCGGACGAAGTGGTTGCTCTGGGTGCCGCCGTCCAGGCCGGGATACTCTCCGGCGAAGTTTCCGACAAGCTGTTGCTGGATGTCACCCCGCTGTCTCTCGGTATCGAAACGATGGGCGGTGTGGTCTCAAAGCTGATCCACCGAAACTCCACCATCCCGGCAAGTGCGACTGAGACGTTCACCACTGCTGTCGAAGGCCAGCGGAATGTTCTGATTCATGTCGTTCAGGGAGAGCGGGAACTGGTGCGTGACTGCCGGAGCCTCGCGCGCTTCGATCTGAAAGACATCGACCCCAGGCCCGCCGGTGCACCCCGCATCGAGGTTCGATTCCTCATCGACGCGAACGGTATTCTCAACGTCTCGGCTCGTGAGACCCGCACCGGACGCGAGCAGGCCGTGGAAGTGAAGCCCAGCTACGGCCTCACGGATGAGCAGGTGGAGCACATGATACGCGAGTCGTTTGATAAAGCCGAGGACGACTTTCGCGAGCGTCAGGTTCGCGAGGCGCGCGTGGAAGCTGACGCGATCCTGGCTGCGACCGAGAAGGCCAAAGACAACGACGCGTGGTTCGCGCTGACGGACGAGGAACGTGCCCTGGTCGATCGCTCTGTGAACGAGCTGCTGATGGCCTACCACGCCGAGGATCCTCATGTGATCCTGCAGGCTATCGAGCAACTGAACGGCGCAACGAACAAGCTGGCCGAGACGATGATGAACTCCGCTGTATCCTCTGCACTGAAAGGGACAACGATCTGATGCCAGCGCTTACCTGGGAACACACGGAAGACATCGCGATCGAACTTTTCGAGAAGCATCCGGACACAGACCCCCTGACGGTTCGGTTCACCGACCTGCACAAGTGGGTCATTGAATTGCCCGACTTTACCGACGATCCGTCGAAGAGCACAGAAGGCAAACTGGAAACAATTCAAATGGCGTGGTACGAGGAATGGAAAGATAACCAATAGCGTTCCGACGGCATTGGTCAACGAACCGCACTTTGCGGTGCCCTCGGACTAAGTCGACCCACAAACTCGACGGAACAGCACCGACCTTCGTCAGACCGTGATATGAACATTCACGGCCTTGCAGCCGCGTTGCTGCTGCTGTCCGCTGCTCCTGCTATGGCACAGGTGCAACTCGCTCAGACTGGATACTCGCTGCCTGAGCCTCTCGAACTTGCGCCCGGTCAGGGTGTGCTGTTGTCGACGCATGGCATTCCCAC
>DASQEG010000546.1:0-3934 GCA_035633775.1 Bryobacteraceae bacterium | reverse complement strand
GTGCGCCCGCTCGATAATCCTCTTCTCGACCGTCTGGTCGAGCGCAGGAGGCAACTCAGCGGCAACAAAGTGATCGAGAAAAAAGACGGTGCCAGGGCAATCCTGAAGGCGCTCGCGCGGAATCACGCTGTAGGGGTACTCGTCGACCAGAACGTTGCAGCGGACGAGGGTGTCTTCGTTGATTTCTTCGGCAAACCCGCGTGTGCCGGAACGGCATTTGCCCGGATCGCGCATCGCAGCGGGGCGGCCGTAATTCCCGGTTTTGCGGTCTGGTCGGAAGAGGAGCAGCGGCACGTCCTGCGGTTCGATCCGTTTGTGCCGATGACGGGCGATGCCGCCGCCGACACAGCGAGGGTACACGCAGCCATCGAACGGGCCGTGCGTCGCAGTCCTGACCAGTGGCTCTGGATCCACCGTCGCTGGAAGACTCGGCCGACCGGCGAGCCCCGTTTGTACTGAACCTGCAACCTCGGTCCGCGACAACGCTACAATAACCGCTTTCGTGCATGAGTTTTCTCGATAATCTCGAAAGCAATCTGAAAAATCTGGAAGGCGTCGCAGAAAAGGACACAGTCTTTGACCGGCAGCGCCGAGAAGCGGAGCGGAGCAGCGCCAGGGCCGTCGCACCGTGGGCCGAGACGTTGAAGAAGAGTCCCTTCGTCAACGAGTTCCTCACCCACGCTGTCCGGATCGGGCATGGTTCCCGCACGCGGATCAACATGAACTGGTTCGGAAGCACACTCCGGGTCGAGGCCCGGGATCGCCGACTGGAACTGGTGCCTGGGACGGACGGAATTCAGGCCGTATTTACCCAGGCCGGCGAAGACCGGGGCACTGAGGCCATCGATCTGCAGGGCAACCCCGAAGATTTGGCTCGTCGGTGGCTCTCGGGGCTCTCGACCCCTGTCGCGGATTGATGGCGGACCGCGATATTCGAAACACTCCACCTTCGGGTGAGTCGAATTACCAATGGGCCGCCCAACCGTAATTCTTGCCGATGATCATGCGGTGCTGAGGGAGGGTCTCGTTCGCATCCTGGAAAGCGCCTTTGACATCGTTGGAGCTGTCGGCGATGGCAGGACCCTGGTGACGGAGACAGAACGCCTGCGGCCGGATGTCGTCGTCCTGGACGTCGGAATGCCGTTGTTGAACGGTATTGAGGCGGCTACTCAGATCAGGAACAACGTGCCTGCCGCCAGGCTCGTCTTCCTGTCTCAGCAGTCCGGGAAGGAGTATGTGCAGGCTGCGTTCCGCCTCGGGGCCTGGGGCTACGTCCTCAAGAACGCGGCGGCAGCGGAACTCGTCTCCGGCATCCACGAGGTACTCGGGGGACGTCGTTTCCTGTCCGCTGAGTTACGGCAGCGGTTTGGCGATCCCGACCCGCTGTCGACGGGCAGCGCGGGTGAACACCTCGGGAATGTACTTACGCCCCGCCAGCGTGAGGTCTTGCAACTGGTAGCTGAAGGAAAGAGTGCGAAAGAGATCGCACACCTGCTTAAGATCTCTGTGAAAACCGTCGAATTTCACAAGGCGTCCATCATGGATGAGTTGGGTCTGCGCACTACTGCGGAATTAACGCGGTATGCCCTTCAGCAGGGCATCCTCGCTAGTTAAGCCGAAACGTACGGCGATAACGGTAGTAGTCCAGGGCTGTCCCGGGTTCCTTGACGGGCTTCCATGCTCGAGCATGGAGTCAGTTCATGACAGCGCCAGCTTCACCGTTGGATCCCGCACTCATTGTGCATATCTGGGTGCCACATACAAATGGGTCTCCGGCCGCATGCGGCTGCTTGCCCGCACTTATCAGCGTCCGCGCCGAAGATCTCCCAAAGGTGCCGGCTTCAGCGGTCTGTCCTGCGTGCCAGCAATTGAACCGCGACCCGCTCACGACTACGACCCTCGAAACAGGCGTTTGCAATCAACCCGGTTAAGTTCGCAGTTCGACAGCCTACAGAACGAATCCTCCAGCCATCAGCCGCAAAGCTCCGAACACGACGGCCACAAGATTCAGGATCAGCGCGGCAATCCCTGTGCCCTTCCGGCCTGTGCGGGCGTTAGCGAGCGCGGCAATGGAGATCACTAACCCTACTACCGCGAAGGGGATATTAAGCCAGTTCAGACTGCCGAGGCAAGGCATGAAGGCTACAACCATGCCGCCGAGTGCCAGGATGCCCCAGACTAACGCAATGGTCTGCAAAGTTCAAATCTCCTCTTGTAGCAGTACGTCACCGCAAGTGCAAAGTTCAGAATAAACGAAGTCCACAGTGCGAGTGAGCCGCGGTGCGCCGCGAGCGCTCCTTCGAAGTCGCCGCTGCCCATCCGAAGAAACGCAGTCGTCATTCCGCACAGGAAGCAGTTCCGTCCCGCCCTGCGCGCCTCGCACACTGGTGCAACGTTTGCGATCACCGCCGCTGGCAGCACAAGCGGACTGAGGGCGACAAGCAGCAGCACGACCGATGCGATTAGCCATGCCCACGCCATCGCCACTTTCACGTCACGCGTCAGCATACCGCATTTCAAGCTACTGTACGATGGGTGCAGGCATGACGGACGTTCTCACGCCCGAGCAGCGGAGCCGCAATATGGCGGCAATCAGGTCACGCAATACACGTCCCGAGATCATAGTGCGATCGGCGCTTCATGCAATGGGATTTAGGTTTCGTCTGCATCGTTCGGACCTGCCCGGCAAACCGGATCTGGTCCTGCCGAGATACGGCACCGCAATCTTCGTGCATGGCTGCTTCTGGCACATGCACAACTGCCGATATGGCCGTCCGCGTCCTTCCACCAACTCGCAATTTTGGGAAGAGAAGCGCAAAGGAAATGTCGCTCGCGATCGTCGTAATGTATTTGAGCTGAAGCACGCGGGATGGCGCGTCTTCACGATATGGGAATGTGAGACGCGCGATCCCGATCTCCTCCGTAATCGATTGCTGGCCTGGCAGGAGGAGCTCAGATTCATTCCGTTGTCACGCTCCTCGACTCGTGATACTTTCGAATTGTCACGAGCCGACCAACAGGCCTGACTCGGGCACGACTTCACCACAGGAGAAGCCCAGACATGGATGTGACCGCGCAGGAAGAATTAAAGGCGCACCTGATGTCCACTGACGAGCACTTTCGCGAACTCGTCAACCAGCATCACGAATATGATCACAAGCTTCAGGAACTTGAAGCCAAGCATGCTCTCACCGATGAAGACCGGATCGAGGAAGTCCGGCTGAAGAAACTGAAGCTCCGGCTGAAAGACGAAATGGTCGAGATCATAAACCGGGCCAGACCGCAGCACGTCTGACTTCAGGTGCGCTAATCACGACATTAGGCCCGGGCCAGTGGTCCCGGGCCTTTGTGTTTTGATGGGAAGACATGCCGCAACTGGAGTGGTGGCAATGGGCGCTGGGCGCAGGCGCCGCGTTCATGGTTGGTGTAGCCAAAACAGGTGTTCCAGGGCTTGGCATTCTCGTGGTGCCCATGATGGTCCTGGCGGTGGGAGATGCACGACAGTCAGCGGGCTGGCTGCTGCCGATTCTCTGCATGGCGGACTTGTTTGCTGTGGTGTACTGGCGTCGACACGCCGCGGCGTCCCGCCTGTTCTCGCTCGCTCCGTGGGTCCTTCTCGGCATGATAGGCGGAGCTCTGGCGCTTGCGCTGCCTGAACGTTCGGTGCGAACCCTGGTTGCATGCATCGTCCTCCTGATGCTCATCGCCTACTTTGTACGCAAAATGAGACCTGAGACCAGCACGCCCGTAGCCAGCGCGCCATACGGCATAGCAGCCGGCTTCGCAACCACCGTGGCCAACGCAGCCGGACCTGTGATGAATCTGTACCTGCTCAGTAAACGCCTCTCAAAAGAGGAGTTCGTCGCAACCGGCGCCTGGTTCTTCTTCGTTGTGAACCTGAGTAAAGTCCCCGTCTATCTGTGGCATGGTCTCT